>NZ_CANNDN010000005.1 GCF_947503465.1 uncultured Tateyamaria sp.
CAGTTTCCAAATCCTGTTGGTCCGCCTGCCATCCCGGCAGGTCCGAGAAAACCGGCAAGCGCCGCCGCTGGCGTCGGTTCCGGTCGAGAATTCCGGTTCCTCCCACGCGCAGGCGCGCGGTTCCCTCCCAAATTCACGCCCTCCACCGGGTTGTCACGGCCCCGCCGGGCCGCAGGACGGGCTTTGCCCTTACCTGCTCTGCCCTTCGGAATGCATGGGCATTCCAAAGATCAGAACAGGAAGGCCCGCCCATTGGCGGAAAGGGGAAGAGACCCGGCCCGCGTCACGCGAAGGAGGGTCACAAATGACCGCAGAGAAGTTTGACGTTTACACCCATGTCACCAATCAGATCATCGCGCAGATCGAGGCGGGAACGCCGCCCTGGCGCAAACCGTGGACCGGCGGCGGGGCAGGGGTCAGCTTGCCGGAACGGTTCAACGGCGAGGCCTATCGGGGCATCAACATCCTGATGCTTTGGGCGACAGCGATGGCCAAGGATTACAGCTCAGCCCGCTGGATGACGTTCAATCAGGCCAAGCAGCTTGGGGGCCATGTCCGCAAGGGCGAGAAATCCGCAACCGTGGTGAAGTACGGCACCGTCGAGCGCGAGGACGAGAACGGCGAGGCGCGTCAGATCCCCTTTGCCAAGGCCTACCGCGTGTTCAATGCCGACCAGATCGAGGGCTTGCCTGCCGAACTCTACATCCTGCCCGATCCGCCCCGTGATCTTGGCACCGTGGCCGACCCCGAGCTGGAGGCGTTCTTTGCCGCGACAGGCGCGCAGATCGACGTGACCGAGGAGCCGCGTGCCTATTACAACATCAAGACCGACCGCATCCACATGCCGCCCGTTGGCACGTTTCATCGAGCGGCAGGGTATTTTGGCACCTTGGCCCATGAGACAATCCACTGGACAGGCGCGACAAAGCGGCTGGACCGTTTGGGCCGGTTCAATGACCGAAAGGCCTATGCGTTCGAGGAGCTGGTCGCGGAAATCGGTAACTGCATGCTTTGCGCGCAGATCGGGGTGGAGCCCGAATTTGACCAGAGCGCGGCCTATGTCGAAGGATGGCTTGAGGCGATGAAGGAAGACAGCCGCGCGATTTTCCGCGCCGCGTCAGAGGCCCAGAAGGCCGTGGATTACATCATGGAGCGTACCGCGCAGGCCGAGCGGCTGGCGGCAGAGTAACAGACAGCCCTGTCGAATTATTCAGGCCCCCGTCAGTAGGTGGGGGCCTTTTTGCGTTGTGGAGTGATCTTGGGCGGGGCGGTTTCAGGGTGACCTGTCGGCGGGCAACCTGAAGGCCACCCGCCGACAGGCCCGGCGCTTCGCGCGGACGCCCCAAAGGGGGTGGGTCAACTGGCGGCATCTAGTTCAGCCTGGATCGCGGTTAGCTCTGAGCTCGTTTGTGAGATAATGTCAGCTGTGCAGCCTACGCAGAAGATCGGCCTGGTCGTAAATCCATTCTTAACCTTCGGGATTTTGAAGCATTTCCGCCCAGTCCCGACAAGCTTTGAGCATCTGCTGCATTTCGTAGCCTTGCCGCAAATGTGGCTGATAGGTTTGCCCGTCGACTGGGATAGAAGTGAAGGTGTCTTACCCTTTGGCTTTGCCATGCATTAGCCCCTTATAGCGGCGTGTAATTGAATTGAGTATGTTCTCAAGTTCAGCTTCAGCCGCCTTGAACTCTTCGACTGACCATTCTTTTCGCTGCTTGGGAAAGCTGGCCTTCAATTCCTTGTTGATGAGAGTCACGCCTGCGACGAAGTTGTTCGTTGCTGCGACCCCCAAATTTATGAGATCGCGGCCAGCGCGATTTATCTCAAGCCTGTTCATAAGCAGGTTTGCGGCTCGGTTAACCTGGTCATTCAGGCCCTTTCGTTGGGCTTCCCATTCACGTTGAGGTAGAATCTGAAATGGTTGCGCCGCTTTGGTCATCGTACGACCGCTGGACTTAGCTAGTACTATTGCTTCAGCCTGTTCGGGATCGAGGCCGAGCTGGTCCAGTTTTTCCCTTAGCTCGTTGATGATGTCTTCTTGCTCAGCTGACGTGAATTGCTCTTCGATCAGTTCGTCAACGATCTCGTAGTTGACGACTGCTTGCTCGCCGAGTTTCATTCGGGCTTGCCCGCCTTTGACTTCATCAGACGGCTCTGGCTCTTTTCCGCCTATGACGTCTTCCCAGAATTTCTGATCATCGCTTTCAAAGAGCTTAAACTCTCGAAGCCTCTCGTCGAGGTTCATACCCGCATGGGTTACAATATGCCCGTAGTTGTCAGGATGGCCCGGGCTGTTTTGCACAATGACGCGGAGAACCCTGCCGACAAATTGAACGTAGGGTGCTAGTGTGCGGAAGGGCCGGAATATGGCTGCAACACTCAGTTTTGGATGATCAAAACCCTCGCCGAGCATCTGAACCTGAACAATGACGTCTAGCTCGCCGCTCTTCAGACGACGTTTGACTTCCACCTTCTTGTCTTCGTCCATTTCACTATAGATGAGATCGGCACTAAAACCTCGCGCCTCGTAAAGTCGGACAATGGACCGAGCGTGATTGACGCTACATGCAACGGCGATGAGTTGGTGCGCGGTCCCAGTCTCGCGTAGCTGTTCGAGGCGCTGGAGACTGTTGTCGACAATCGTTTGATTGCAAGGCTCCGAGAGAGCAATCCCGCGGCTAAACCAGTCTTTCTCTTTCATCTTCAAGACTTCATCGAGCGAGTAGGTCTTGGTCTCACCGTGTGCTGTGAACTCTAACTCATTTGGTGCGGCGTACGATGCTGTCAGTCGTTTGATGTATCCTTTGAAAGTCGCTTTTTTGAAGGGATAACGATAGACGAGATCTCCCTCGATTTCCTGTGCGTCACCCCGGAACGGAGTTGCCGTCATGTTGACAACTCGCGCATCCCCGAAATGTTCGCATACCTTTTGCCAGCTGGCCGCTGGCGCGTGATGAGCCTCGTCCACAATAAGCATATCGAAGAAATCTCTTGGAAAGCGATGCAGCCACTTGTCGGGGTTGGTAGAGAGCTGCTGCACATTCGAGATGACAATATGCGACTTTTCGCAAACTGAGATGTTGCCGGTGTCCAGCGTGGTCGCAAAGGGTCCGCCAATCATCGCTTCGTCGCTCAAGATTCCGCGCCTACGCCAGAAACACTTTTGGCGGTTGGTCACGTCCATCGACTCGAACAGACCTTCTTTGATCGTCAAGTTTGGTGCGACGATGAGCACCCTACCTGTGGCAATCCCAAATGGAACAATTGCAGCGATCCCGGATTTTCCACATCCAACAGGAATTTGAACAATCGCGGACTTACGGCCCGAACGAAAGTACTCGTAGAGCGCCTTGTAGGCTTCGACTTGCGGTTCCCTGAGCTGAAGATTTTCTTCGATATGAGCAGGTGTCCTCATGAAGAACTGCTCAAGGGGGATATTCGACCTTACCCATGCGTCTAGGTCTTTCTTGCTGAATAGCCATTTGCTGCCGATCTTGTTGGAAGGAAGCGCCCCCTCCCTCGCGAGATCGTACAGTGCGGTTTTCCCGATTTGTAGGTAGCGTGCGGTCTCTTCGATTGTCATCCACTCTTCGGCCATGCTAGACTCCTTTTGCCGTATGCTGCCATTTGATGCCAAATGATGCAACAGAAAAGGCTTGATTGCGTCGCCTTGGGTCAACCCGCTGATCCTCGTGACGCCTCTACAGAAACGTAGGCGTCGGTCTCTCGTGGCTAACGCTGGTGTCGTGTGAGCGTCACGAGTCCTCGGGTCAGTTGTCATACAAGGTTTCCCAAGAAATGCCGGACCAATCTGTTTACATGAGAACCGCAGGCTGGAAGGCTCTCACCATTTAGGGCTTCGCCGAAGGAATCTCAGATGCGGAAGATTGATCCCGAAGGAGTTTGGGAAGATTTTGAAGATCAGCTTGATGAACAGTCGCAATACTACAGAAGCTCTTGGAACACGCTCACCGGTGCAGCTGATAGGAAGATCGCAACCGAAAACTACGCTCTCACTATTGGCGTCATGTTCGAAGGCTATATCAATGACCTTATCTTTGCCTATGCGAACCGCGACTGCTCTCGCGTGATGCAGCACCTTGAGAACAGTGTGCGCGAAACGCTTGCAGCCATTCCCAAGGCGGAAGCCGCGTTCAACAAGTTTGCGGACTTTAAACACCGGGATCACCTGACTAAGTCAGAGCTTAAGGCAATCCTCGACCCGGAGGGCCGAAACACGTCTTTTCCGAATTTTGTCGCTATTGAGGATCGTGCGCAGCAATGGCTTGCCGATCACCACCGCAACAGATTCACCGGATTGAACGCCCAGCAAAAAGCGGTGATCAACGCTGTAATAGCGACTCGCAACAACCTTGCGCATCGCAGCAAGGGATCGCTGGACCGCCTGAACGAAGCGTTCAGTGCAGGAGCGCTTTATCCCACCGGCCTTCAGCGAAACGTCAACCGCATTCAACAAGCTGGACATTACCTGAAGGCAAAGCATCCCCCTAATAGTCCAGATACCCGCGCAACGATCATGGGACATCTGCTGAAGGACGCAGCCGAGAGCATCGTCCATTGACCGGTACCATGCCAGAAGCGGTCCATTGTGCCAGCATGCACCGCCGAATGCCGGATCAACCACTTACGCGGGTCAAAAACCCTGGGCAAAACAGACGCGGTTTTGGCAGGTTTGCGCCCATCACGCCAGTAACGATAGGTTTTCGTTATCGTAGCCAGTGTCTTTGTATCTGACTTTGGCCCCTGACGCATCCTGACGGCTGCGCCACCGCGCTCTTCAGGCTCCAGCCGGTAACGCCGGCTTACGCCCGGAACATACGCCTCGATCCTTCCCTGCTCACATCCGCCACCTCCAATGTCTCCTGAGGAGCCATAGGACGTGGCGTTCGCATGGTCAGGTCTCAAGGCGATGATCCGCCCTGGCAGGTTTCGATCGCGGGGGCAGGGGATCTGCGATCCCATCTTTCCCTTGTCCCCTTGGGGTTCGCGCGTGCCGCGCGATACGCCGCTGCGGGGACGTTGCTTTAGAACCCGCTGGGTTCTCGCGCACGCAACCAAAATAGACCTCCCCCGTGTCCTCGGCTGCGCCTGCGGGCCGCACCAGGTCGGTCGATTTCTGGTGGCGTTTGCTCACTCCGGCACTTCGCCAGTGGGTCAGGTTTTAGAGACGACGCCCTCAAGGGGCTTCTCTCAAAACCAGACACCAAAGGGGCAAGGACCCCAACCACAAAGGAGAGACCAGATGACACAAGCAAAGGACACTTCAGGCGAGTGCGAAGACGAAGGGGCAATCGCGGCCAAGATCGCGGAGCAGAACGACCGCTTCCGCACCACGTGGGGTGCTGATTTCACGGTGCCGGGTCAGATCGTCATGACGCGCGGGGTGTCGGACCTCTCGCCCGCCGCCAAGGCGATCATCCTGCAGCGGGTTCAAAAGTTCGCCACCTTCACCGAAGACAACGACCCCTACCGCGATCACACCTTTGGTGCGTTCGAGTTTGAGATTGGCGGCAACAGCTACCGCATCTTCTGGAAGATCGATCTCTACGACACTGAATACAGCATGGGCAGCGATGAGTCAGCGAACCCGCAGGTCACCCGCCGCGTCCTCACCATCATGCACGCCTCTGAATACTGATCGGAACCGCCCTGAGCCGGGGCGGGTCCAAACCAGATGCATTTCTTCAATCAACCACAAAGGAACATCCCAATGACAAACCAAACTCAAATCACAACCGGGACCGCAATCATCTATGCCTCGCTGGATCAGCTTTACCTGCATGATCTGAACCCACGCCAAGAGGTGGCGCAGGAGGCCATCGAGACCCTGGCCGAGAGCATCAAAACCTGTGGCCTGTTGCAAAACCTCGGCGGCCTGCAGGACGATAGCGGCAAGGTCGGCATTGTGGCTGGGGGTCGCCGCCTGCGGGCGCTTGCCTTTCTCGCGGAGACCGACCCGGCGCAGGAGAGCGTGACCTCCATTCCCGTATTGTTGGCCAAGGATGCGGAACAGGCCGAACTCTGGGCCAACGCCGAGAACACCGCGCGCGCCGATCTCGATCCAGCCGACGAAATCCGCGCCTATGGCCGGATGGCAAAGAGCAATGCAAGCGCTGACGACATCGCTAGTGCCTTTGGGGTCACCGTCGCCCATGTCAAAGGCCGGTTGAAACTGTCGGACCTGCCCGAGGCGGCGCTGGATGCGCTCAAGGCCAAGAGCATCAATCTGACCGTTGCGCAAAAGCTCACCACAGCCGATGATGAGAAGCTGATCTTTGAGGTTCTGCGCCTCATCGACGAAGGCCAGATCACCAACACGGGTCAGATTGATGGCGTGTTGCATCCCAAGGCGGTGAAATCCACCGACCGTCGCGCCACCTTTGTTGGCGTGGAGGCCTATGAGGCTGCAGGTGGCAAGGTCTCGCGCGATCTCTTCTCCGAGGATGTCTTCTTCGAGAACCGCGACATTCTGGACGAGGTATTTGCGCTGCGTCTTCGCGAAGCAGCGGACAAGGTGATGAAAGAGGCAGGCTGGGCGTGGGTCATGCCCCACGATGAGTCCTACCTTGGCTGGCACGTCATGGATGAGCACAAGTTCGAGCGGGTCTATCCGGTGGAAGGTGTGCTGTCCGATGATCTCACCGAGCGCTACGACGAGTTGGCAGAACTGGCCGAAGGTGATGTTCTGAATGAGGCTGGCCAAGCCGAGTTGGACAGCCTGCAAGCGGTGCTGGACGGCGCGTTCACGGAGGCACAAAGGGCCATCGCCGGGTGTGTCGTCCATGTTGGCAACAATGGCCAGCTTGAAGTCACCGGCGGGCTGATCAAAGCCGCAGACAAGAAGGCGGCGATTGAAGCCGGGATACTGGCCAAGTCACATCATGGCGGCAGCGGTGAGAAGACCCCGAAGAACCCCTATTCGCAAAAACTGCAGGCTGATCTGGAGGCGATCAAGCTGGCCTCCCTGCAGAATGCCATGCTCGACCAGCCCGATCTGTTGCTCGATCTGCTGACGTTCCAGTTGAGCGGCATGACCGGGTTTCGGGATGTGCTGGATATCAGTCTTGGCACGCCCTGCAATGCGCCCTCTACGGAAACCGGGTTTGACGTGGACAAGCGTCTGAGCAAACCATCATCCTGTCCGGAAGACCGCTGGGGCGTTGACCTCATAAAGGCCTTTGCCGCCTTCAAGAAGAAGGGCAAGAAGCACCGCGATGCGGAACTGGCTCGGCAGCTGGCCAAACTTCTGACCGGCGGGGATGAGGTGTTCGCAGCTGTGTTGGCCGACAAGTGCAACGCGGGCATCCGCAAGGTCTGGACGCCAACGACGGAGAACCTCTTCAAGCGGATTTCCGGGGTGATGATGGACGGCATCTACTGTGATCTGTTGGACCTTGCTCCGACGGACGAGCGGGCCAAGGCGTTCTCCAAAAAGAAGAAGGCCGACAAGGCCGAAGCACTTGAGAACTTGTTCTCTGATCCGACCACCCAGAAGCTGCTTGGCGTGACGGAGGCGCAGAAGGCGCGCATCGACGCGTGGCTGCCTGACTACTTCGCGTGAAGCCAAAGGCCGGGGCGGCGCATCGCCGCCCTCGCCATCCACCGAGGACCAGAACACCAGCGTTCTGTCATGACCGACCGAGCAGCGCGTTCAGCCGTCTTTCTGATACTCCAGCTATGGGAGCCCCAGACATGCCAAGCCTCACCACATCCGCGCGCCGCGTCTGGACGTCGGCGCAGCTCTACATCGGGTTCCACCGCGACCCCAACGGCAAGCAGCGCGGCACCCCCCATGTCTGGCCCCCGAAGAATGCGCGCGCCGCGCTCCATGACAAACCTGAGGATCAGGAGGTCTTTGTGGTGGTCAAGGCAGCCGATGGAGATGCCTCGCAAGATGTCCAGATCAAACTGCGCCCCGACATGATTGTCCTGCGTCGTGATTGCCCGGACACATGGCAGGGCGTGGTCATCGAGCAATATGAGCTTGCGGTCAGGTTCGGCGATGTCTCGATCCGCATCAACTATGATGGGTCCATCACCCGAAAGGATGCCGACAGCACGACTTGGGTCGAGGCCGATGGCGGCATTCTTAAAAAGACCGAGTTTGTCGACGCGGCGATGTCAGCCGATGGCACGGAATTGTCACGCCGGACGCCGGACAATCTCGCCGCCATTACGCTGCAAGGCGTGCTGTCCAAGGCGCGATAGCTGAGTCACACGGTCCGCCAGTGTGGGTTGATGGACGTCTCAAGTGCGTGCGTGAGGCAGGTGCAGCTCGAGCGCGTCATCGTCCAGGTGAACAAGAACAGTGGCTCCAGCGAGAGGACTGTTCATCCCTAGGTCTTTCCCTTTTGCTCAAAGATGTGGATCGCACGGGGGCGGCCCGTCCGTGCCCTCCGCTGCGCTCCGGCAAGCACAAATACGGCTTCCACGCCCATGGCGCGGACCCTCCGCATTTTCGCTTGCGACCGGGCCTCTTGCCCCCGTGCTGTTTGATCCCCATCGCAAAAAGGAGAGACCCAAATGACCAACCACTACGTCGCCACCGTCCCCGTCACATTCACCGACACTGACGGCCAGGAACGCACCCGCTTCCAACGCGTGGGTGCTATGTTCCGCAACACCCGCACCGGGGATGGCTCAGAGTTCTTCAGCCTCAAGCTCGACTTCCCCGTCGCGGTCTCGGAGCTGGTAATGTTCCCGCCGAGCTCCCGGGAACCGCAGGACTAAATCCTCTGCCGAGGAGGGGCCGCCGACAGGCGGCCCTTTTCCTGTTCCATGCGATGCGGTGCAGATGCCATCAACTCTCGCCAAGTCCAAGTTCAGCGATTTGACGCCGAGTGCCGCCGGGAAGATCCCGTGGTCCTCGGGCAGCTCTTAGCCCTCAGAGCTGTCCTTGCTTTTGCGCCGGACGCCCTTGGCCTGGACGTGCCGAGCGAGGCTCAGCGCGCAGTTCTTGCCAAGGCAACATGAATGTTTGAATCGGTACGTAAGTATATGATTGACACGTAGCTATAGGATTGGCGATAGTGGGAGACGAAGGCGGAAGTTGGCAGGAAATAGGGGGTCTTTCTTCGCATGACGCGCAGCAAACGACTGACAGAGGCGGAGCGCATGGAGATTGTGCGCGAGGCGGCCGAGGGGGTGTCCAGCACCGAGCTGGCCGCGCGCTTCGGTGTGACGCCCCGGGCTGTCCAATACACGCTCAAGGCCGACGAAGATCGTCAGCGCGACACCTCTGTGGCGACCGCCGCGGTGAGCCTCAAGGTGACCCCTGAGGAGCTTGCAGCCTTTGACGCGGTGCTGGCATCAGCTGGCATCGAAACCCGCTCAGAAGGACTGCGCCGGTTGATGCAGGCCGCTGGTGGGGTCTTTGTGCCGGACGCCCAACTGGCTGCCGAGATGGAGCGCTACCGGGCGTCCCTGAATGAGGTTGGCAACGGGGTCGCGCAGATCGCCAAACAGATGACGCTGGCCAACCGAAGCGGACAGGGCGTAGGCCTCGAATTCTCGGAACTGCGCCTCGCACAGATGCGGGGTCTGTCGCGGTTCATCCTCGATGCGGCTGATGAGATCGACTTGCTTGTGCGCCGTCGTCGGGACGCGATGCGGCTGACGGCTGTCGAGGCTTTGCGGGAGTTTGCCCATGCCGCGGAGTGATGCTGTCGACGCCGTCACCGGCGAGATTTTCCGGGAGGGCTGGAGCCGGATCCGCGGCTCGATGCAGGGGCTGAACACGTCGAAGTATCGGCAGTTCATTCGTGCCTCGGCGGGGCACCGCGCGGCCGTCTTCAAGGCGATCCGAGGCGGCGGCACGCAGAGCAAATCGCAGCTCTCAAACCAGCTGCATTACCTCACCACCAAGTCCACCCATATCGTGGACTCGAGCGGGTTCCTGGACGGGAAGAGCAAGCTCGAGAGCGGAGAGATCAAAGACCTCACGGAGCGGTTTGCCAAGCGCTGGAGCGCGGGGTTCAAACCGAAGCTCGGGCAGACCACGCATCTGCTGATGTCCTTCCCGATCGGGACGCGCGGGACGGATGTGCGTGACATCGCGACGGATGTGGCCGAGCGGTTCTTGCAAACCGATGAAGGGCATTTCGACTACATCATCGCGGTGCATGAGGACCGGGATCATCCGCACGCGCATCTGGTGCTGAACCGCCGCTCGCAGGAGGGTGAGTTCTTCTATCTCGCGCGGGATCACCGGTTCAACTATGACGACTTCCGCCTTGCGATGGTCGAAGAGGCCGAGAAGTACGGTGTGCGTCTCGAGGCCACCCGCCGCGTGGATCGGGGCGTTGCGCATTACCCGCCGCGCATCCGCGAGGTCTATGCCGCGAAAGAGGAAGAGCGGGAGGTGATCGAACGGGAACGCGTCGGCGCCGACCTCACCCGGACCCTGGAAGAGATCGCCAATACCAAATCCATCTACCAGGCGCTGGCCGCCGAAGCCTCATCCGAAAACCGCGCAGACGTGGCGGACGCGCTTTTCCGCGCGGGTGAGATGCTGGCGCGCGGCGGGCAGGTGGCCCAGGAAGGAGACATCTACATGGCCGAGGAAAACAGCTTCGACGAGCTCAGAAGCCGCTACGCGGAGAAAGTCGAGCGGGTCCAGACCATGATCGCCGCGCGGACCGATGCGGAGCGACCTGCGCTCGAGAAAAGCCTCAACGAAATCCAGGCGCGGGTGCAACATATGCAGCCCCTTGGGATCCGATCCCAGACGCTGACCGAGCGACCGTCGGAGGGCGGGGTGTATTCGGAAGCAAACATCGAGACCACGCGGCTGGATCGGCTCGAGAGACCGGAGGTGCGGGCGCAGGTGGATGCGGCGCTGCGCGGGACGGGGATCAATACGACGACCGTCATGGCGCGGTTGGAGACCGGGGCGCAGAACGCCGCGCTTGAGCGCCAGTGGATCGCAGACGATCTGACCAAGGTGGCCGAAGAGAACGGGCTGAACCTCGAACGCCGCCGTGATCTCGAACAGGCGCGCGAGGTTCTGAACCGCGTCCATGTGGAGCTTGGGACCACCCTCGAGCGCGCCGGTGTGCTACGCGAAGACGGGGTGATCGAGGAAGACCGCGAGCTGGATATCCATTTCGACCAGCGCCATGTTGAGGACACAACGCGGGCCGTCCGCGCAGAGATGCGTGCGGAGGGCATGAGCGAGGCGGAGCTCGCACGCCAGACCCTGAACGTCGAAGAGCGCGTCTTCGACCGGATCGAGGCAGAACAACAGAGCTATCTGCGAGACCGGCCCGAACTCCTGGCGCGACCCACGGATGTGATCCGTCTGGATCAGGAGGGTGCACCGCAGATCAGGGACAGGGTTCTGGCCGGTCGGATAACCCAAGAGATCGAGGCGGCGCGTCTTGGCGCCTCGACAGATCAGCCGGTAGCGGAGGCCGTGGCACAGGACCTGAAAGCCCGCTACCCGGACATGCCGGATCATGTGGCGCGGGGTCTGGGGGATACCTACGCGCAGGTTGACGAGGCGCTGCGGGCGGAACGAGAGCCCGCACCCGTCGAGACTGAAGAATTGCGCCGCGTCATTGCGCATGAGCGCGAGGGCAATCTGTCGTCACCTTTTGCCGACGAGAGCCAGCGCATGAGCTATCGCGCCGAGGTCGATCGGCTTCTGGACGACGATCAGACCGCACGGCTGGGATCCGGGGACAGCGACGCTCTGAAAGACGTGGTCGAGGATCGGCTCGATCGGCTTTATGCGGCGAAAGCCTATCTGCAATCCGATGCGACCACGGCGAACAGCGACGCGGCCCGGGTCGTGGTCGAA
The DNA here is from genome assembly GCF_947503465.1 of uncultured Tateyamaria sp. Lineage (NCBI taxonomy): Bacteria > Pseudomonadati > Pseudomonadota > Alphaproteobacteria > Rhodobacterales > Roseobacteraceae > Tateyamaria > uncultured Tateyamaria sp. Next base: position 11,822 of record NZ_CANNDN010000005.1, read on the forward strand.
GAGATCGCCGAGCGGGAATACGAGGCGCAATGGCTGAGCGAGACCCATGGCGAGCGCGAGAAAGGCCAGACCCATGGGTAGGGGACGCATCGCCATCGGCGTTTTGCTGGTCACGCTGGTGGCGATCGCGATGGGCTATGTCATCGCCTCCGCCGTGCTCACCTTCCGCGACCTCGGATTCCAGGCCGATATCGACTTTGCCTATATCGCCCGGAACTACCTTGCAATCCGAGATGTCCGGCCCGAAGATTTCCGGCTGATCAACTTCATTATGGGTGGGGCAGGGGTCGCCGGCCTGATGATCGCCATCGCGCTCTCGGGTTCCGCGCTCACGCGGTTCGGCCAGACCCATTGGCAGACGCGCCGCGAGATGAAGCGCAACGGGTTCTTCGGGACCCCGGGGACCGGATTTATCATTGGCAAGCTCGGCAAACCCAAGGGCCGCGGGCCGTTCCTCTGCTCGAAGGTCCTGCCGCACGCGCTGATCGTCGCCCCGACCGGTCGCGGCAAGACCACGGGTTTCGTGATTCCGAACCTGCTCACCTGGCAAGGATCGTCGGTGACGCTGGATGTGAAGGGCGAATGTTATGAGGCGACGGCCCGGCATCGTGCGTCGCAGGGCGACGCGGTGTTCCGCTTCGCGCCAACGGATTGGGAGACCAAGCGCACCCATCGTTACAATCCGCTTCTGCGGATCTATGAGTTGGAAGACCCCGCGCGTCAGCAGATGGAGTTGCAGCTTTTGGCCACACTCTTTCTGCAGAACGACAATGACCGCGTGCAGGGGCTTCTGAAGGGCGGGATCGATCTCTTCGTCGCGGCAGGTCTTCTGGCCTTCCAGCGCAAGAAACCCACCTTGGGAGAAATCTACCGCATCGCCGCCTCAGGCGGGAACAAGCAGAAGGAGTACCTCGCGCGTTCCCATGAGGTAGAGAACAAGGCCGCGAAACTGGTCTTCACGCGGCTGGCCTCCACGAACAACGACACCCTGACCTCCTATGTCTCGCTCCTGATGACCTCCGGACTCGATCAATGGCAGAACCCGGCCATCGATGAGGCGACAGCCGTCTCGGACTTTGATTTCCGGGAGATCCGCAGAAAACCGATGAGCGTCTATCTGGTGGTCCAGCCGCTCATGGTGAAACCTCTCGCCCCCCTCATCCGGCTCTTCTTTTCTGATCTGCTTTCGGCCATGCAAGAGAAGGAACCGGGACCCGACGAGCCCTGGCGCGTGATGATCATGCTGGATGAGTTCAACCGGCTTGGCAAAATGCCTATCGTGGTTGAGAGCATCGAGACGCTCAGAAGTTACCGCGGGCATCTCGCTGTGGTCACCCAGACCATTCCCGCCATCGATGAGATCTACGGCGAGAACACGCGGCGCTCCTTGCAAGGCAATGCTGGCGTAAAACTCTACCTCACACCCTCCGATGAAAAGACGATCGAGGAGCTCAGCAAAGCGGTCGGCAAGACCACGAAGACCGTCGTCACGCGATCTCGGTCGATCGGCAAGAATCCATTCGAAGGGCGCAGCCAGTCGATGCGCACAGAAGAAACCTCGCTGTTACCGGAAGATGAAGCGCGGCGGTTGCCCCTAGATGAGATCATCATGGTCATCGATGCGCAGATGCCGATCCGGGCGAAGCGCATTCAGTATTTTGATGATGGATATTTCATGAAGATCCACGATGCGCAGAAGGGGGAACTGCCGTTTCCGGCGACGAGCGGTGGCGAGAAGAAGGCGCGTTCGGACAAAGGTGGCGATGCTTCTCAAAGAGGAAATGGGGATACAGGCGATAGGATCAACCTGTCAGAGGAACTGCCCAAGAGAGACCCGCAAATACGCGAAGAGCGGCGCGGGGGACCTAGACCGAAACGGAAGGTTTCCACGGCTGTTCAGCAAGTTCAGGATGCGGATCAGGATCGCCAGATCGAGATGAATTTTGAGGGCGCTGTTGAAGGTGGAGGTGACAGCGTCAAGCCTGAGGATCGAGACGACGTCGAAACTGCATTGTCTGACCTCGAAACGATGGAGGCAAGGCTTGGCGACGAAGACCTGCTCACCGAGGAAGGGGTTCGGGAGATCACAGGCTGAAAGTGATGGGAAACCGCTGTGGTCCGATGCATTGATTTAATGACCTGACTTTCGAACCGAGCGCGGCAAAAGCTCCGAAAGAGCCTACAGCGGAAATAATGATTCCTCGCTGCGCGCGCACGCAGCACGGAAATTGCTGCGGGCACTTGGATTTTGGCGCGCGAATGCGGCGGTGAAACCGGCCATTCATCCGGGCTACTACTAAGTTTGGAGCACAAACCCACGGGCGGCAGATCAGTTACAATCAGGTTTGCGAGTAGCATTCCAACGTCAGCGCGGTGCTGATGCGTGGGTTTGGAGGGCGGCAAGGAGGGCAAATCATGCCTCGAGTCCAACTTCCTGCTGTCACCCCGAAACGTAAAGCCTGGAACAAGGGGCGGATCGTCGGCCAGAAACGACCGCTGCTACCAAAACAGGTTTGGGCGATCCGAGCGCGACTGGAACTGGCGAACAACCTTCGCGATCTGGCGCTATTTAACGTGACCATCGACAGCAAGCTACGCGGGTGTGATCTGGTCAGGCTTTCTGTGGTCGATCTGGTCAAAGTGGACCGCGTCCGAGAACGTGTTTCGGTCATCCAGAGCAAAACCAAACGACCTGTTCAGTTTGAACTGACGGAAAACACAAGGGAAACTGTCCTGGCTTGGGTCAAATCACCCGAAATGTTGGCTTGCTCGTTCATGTTTCCCAGCCGCTTTCACGATCGCCCGCATATCTCAACCCGTCAATATGGCCGGTTGGTGCACGAGTGGGTGTCGTCAATTGGTCTGGAATCAACCGGATACGGAACGCATTCGCTTCGCCGAACCAAAGCTGCTGAGATCTATCGAAAAACAGGTAACCTGCGCGCGGTTCAGCTCTTGCTAGGACACACAAAGGTCGACAGCACGGTGCGCTACTTGGGAGTTGAACTCGAAGATGCGCTGAGCATCGCCGAAAATATTGACCTTTAGGCATTGGGTGAGCGGCTGATGCCGCTCGCCTTTGCGGGCCGACCAGCTGCAAGCATCAGTTTTGACGTAAAATGACCAGCGCCGCCAAAATCTATTTGACGTCCGCTCGCCATAACCATCCCGGAACAGATAAAGTCGGGTGAATTGGCTGCCAGCTCCAAGTGGGTAATCACTCAGACGGCCAACCCTTTTAGCTCAAGTAGCGATCCGGATGGCGGCGCAAAGTTCGGGGTGCAGAATCCAGTTCCCCGGCTTCTCTTCGTGTCCGGAATCACTGCAAAATCCAATCAGCGCAACTCCATCCAAACTCGTTGAAGGCACCTTGGAACCTGTCTCTGTAGACAAATATCCAGCAATCATTCGACCCGCGCTTGCTAGCGCTTTTTTGGCTGAGGCAGTGGATTTGTAACTGCCCGCATTCGCGACCCTCTCCTCTGTCAGCCCGTCCGCTTCCGCCAGCGATAACGCCATCAACATGGCGCCTTGCGATTTTGTCAGATTTACAGTGTTGAGGGCCTCCACGTATTCGTCGGATGTTGGTACCTGCGTCCCGGTGCTTGGATCTGTCCTTCGGTCCTCGCTCCTGCGGGTTTCACGCGCATCGATGACGCAATGCAAAGCGGCGATCGCGGCTTCTTCGGTCTTACCGGTTGCCTCGGCAATCAAACCACGGGCTTTCGTCGGCGGCTTTGGGAATGCCCGAGCCGTGTATACGCCCGCGACACAAGCGGACTTGATCTGATATCGGCCATATTCGCCCATGCGGATCGACATAGGGGCTTCTTTATCGGTGTACTTGGCCTTCGATTTCTTCGACATAGCCTTGAAGACGCCACGTCCCGCATCTGATCTGTTCGGCGCTGTGTAGTCTGACATCGGCTGGCCTCCTGAGGATGGCATGTCGCAGCGCCAGTGCAGCGCCAGTTCGGTGGTTACCGATCCGGGCAATGGAACTGCTGCGTTAGTCGGTGGAAGAAAACTAAGAAACAAATGGCCGTCGGGCGATGGGGCGCTCCAAATGAGCGCCCACTTGCAAAGATCAGGCAAGCGCGATGTTGGTTGCGCTTTCGCGGCCATCACGGCCGGCCTCGACGTCGAAGGTCACCTTCTGATCGTCGTTCAGGGTGGTCATGCCCGACTTCTCGAGTGCGGAGATGTGCAGAAATACATCTTTCCCACCTGTCTCAGGGGCAATAAAGCCAAATCCTTTGGTGGTGTTGAACCATTTCACTGTGCCATTGGCCATGTGAATTTTCCTTACTTTATCGCTGCCCACAACATGCAGCAGCCCGGCTTCTCACGACAGTGTCGAGCGCTGCGAGCCAGTGAAGGAAAACAGAGGGTCGAATGGAGGTCAGTAGCCCATAAAACGTGGTGGCTGCCGGGGAGGATTACAAGGTGCACTCAGTGCTTTGGCCAATGTTCCCTTTGCCAAGAGAGCATTGATCCACTATGGATCACAAGCTGCCGGATACCCTGGCAGCCAGAAAAGGAAAGCCAGAATGTCGTTTAACGACTTGGCGAAGAAAGAGACCGCCGACAAAAAGGCCTCGCAAGAAAAAGATACGAAACCGCAGACTGCAACCAAACGACCTCCTGAAGCATAGACCGAGCCGACCGACCCAAAAACGGGTTGAGAGGCTGAGCATTTAGGCTTTTCTTATCCAACGTAAGAGGATCGGCGTTACGAGCGTCGCGATAGGTTGCCGCCAATGATGATCTCGTTGATCAGTTTGGCGGCTGCCCCATGCAATTTGCGCTCGTCTTCCGGGTCTTGAGCATTCTCGTGGGTCGCTGCCGCATCCCGAAGAATCCCCACGATCTCGCGTTCCGGCAGCAGATTGCGATCTTGCAGGGCAAGTAGGAGCGCCTCGCAAATCGAAAAGGCGGCCACGCCTGCGGCGTCTCGTTGGTCTGACATCGGGGCATTCCTCTTTCGTTCGTTGTATTGCGACCGGGTTGGGTCTTGATCGTCCTAAACTCACAAAGAGTTTGGTATCCCGTACTGATCGAAAGCAGTCTCGGCGCCGAATTCTTCCATGAGTACGCGCCGGTTCGGGAGGGACCGATAATGAACATCAAAGCCAGTCCACTCACCCAAAAGCTCTCCGCGTTTGTTGCACTGTCGGAGACTGAGCTGGCCGTTCTTGAGCGTTTGCACCAGAGAAGGAAATCCTTTTCTGCAAGTCGCGACTTGGTTCATCAGGGTCAATCAGAGCAGGCTGCTTACATCTTGGCGGCGGGTTGGGTCGTTTCTTACAAGATACAGGCTGACGGGTCGCGGCAGATTGTTGATTTCCAGATACCGGGGGATTTTCTGGGGCTGCGCAGCGTGCTTTTGCACACATCCGATCATGGGATTGAGCCAATCGTCGAGATCGAAGCTGCGGAAGTCCTGGTGAGCGATCTTCTGCAAGCCTTTGCAGAGACACCCCGGCTGGCTACGGCCATTCTCTGGGCCGTGTCGCGGGATGAGGCTATGGTGGTCGAGCATCTGGTTGGGCTGGGGCGGCGCGATGCGGATGCGCGCATGGCGCATTTCCTGCTGGAGCTTGGCGTGAGACTATCACTCGTCGGTATGGGAAGTAGGCAAGGCTATGCCTGCCCGCTCACACAGTATCATCTGGGGGATGCGTTGGGGTTGAGCGCCATTCACGTCAACCGCGTCCTTCGTAAACTCCGCGAAAGCGGGCTCGTCACGTTTCAGGGCGGGCTTGTCACGTTCGATGACTACGAGGGGCTGGTTGCATTGGCGGATTTCGATCCGGCCTACCTCGATCAGTCGCGGCCTTTGTTGCCGTGAAACGACCGCCCTCAGTCAGGCTGGGGGCGGCCCTGCGGTCTTGTCACATAGAGGCCGACATCACATCAACGCGCGGCTTGCTTCCTTGAGTTCCTTGTGGGCCTCTTCGTCGTTTTCGGCTTCATGGGCCTTTTCGGCGGCTTGGTAGTGCTTCAAAGCTGTGGCTTTCTTGGAGCCTTCGGGGGCCTTGTCATAGGCGGCCTTGACGGACGCCATATGTTTCACAGTCTGGTTTTCCGCGGTTTGGTTTTCTTCATTCATGGAAATGTCCTTTCCTGGACGGTCCGAGAAAAAGAGGCGCAAAATACATGCAGTTCTATGGAGGAACTGCATGTGCCCCGCGCCTCTGAACTACTCGGAAAATGCCACCATGACTTTCGGTGGACAGGGTCACCTATCCGGTTTCTCCGTGTCTTCGCACTGACGCAGGTTAGCCCGTCTGAGCCAGATAGTAGAACCATGCCAGAACCACGACCCCAACGAAGGCCATCAGTGTCCAAGAAACCGATAGTTTCGGAAAGGTGCCTGCTTCGAGCGGTTTCGGAACGCGAGGCGACGCACGCAATGGCAACAATGAAACCAGCTTTGCTGCTTTGCCCTCGCTTGCTAGCGCCAGCGCCGGAATGTCGGTAATCGCTTCAAAATGCGTTGTCAGCCGAACTTGCGCACCCTCCCGGCCCAGACCAGCAAGCTCACTCGCCTCAGTCCATGGCTCGAGGTCAAGGCGTGCAAGCGCAGACAAGACCGTAACGGCTGCACCGGTTCTGTCTTCACCCACTTGCGCGTAAAGGAAGGCATCGTAGTCGCTGCCATCGGGGTGGAGAACATCTGAGGCGGACATGGGTTTCCTTTCGGCGTGAAGATCATTCGATAACTCGCACGCAGGTTTCTGAAGCCGCGGAACGGCTTTTCCTCTCACCCTGACAGCAAAGACCCCGACGGGGGCTAACCTCGATCAGCATCGCACCACAACAGTTCAGATAGTGTTCCCGCAGCTGCCTTGCTGTGACGAGGCGTTCCTTTCGACGCTTGCCACATTGGCGACGGCGGAAAGTCCAGCATTCTAATCAATGGAGACCCGGGATGCTCTCGCGTTCGACCAGATCAATGGTGACGTTTTCCAACGACTTCATGATTGGCGAGAGCCTGCGTGAGTTTCCGGCAGGAACGTACGAAATCCTTGTCGAGGAAGAGCTCCTACAAGGCCTCAGCTTCGAGGCTTACCGGCGCACCGGGACATACTTGATGGTCCAGGGGCGCGGGAGCAATGCGGGTCAGACGACCATGCACATGACCACACAGGAGGATCTGGAACATGCAATGGCATGTGATCGGGCACTCTCCGAAACGAACAAACACAGCGAAGCGGCGCTTTCCCCGCAGGAGGACATGACATGACCACACCCGAATGGCTGAAACCCGGCATCTACGGCGCGCTCCTTGGCGCAGCGTTTGTCGGCATCGTTGGATTTTCGTGGGGCGGCTGGGTGACCGGTGGCGGCGCGGAGGAGATGGCCAACAATATGGCGCAGGAGGAGGTGATCGCGGCGCTCGTGCCCTTCTGCCTCGACAAGTCTCGCGCCGACAATGAACGCATTGCAAAGCTGGTTACGATCCGCGAGGCATCGTCATTCAAACGGCGCGACGCTGTCATGGAAACCGGTTGGGCGACGATGCCCGGATCAGATGGCCCGAACCGCGATCTGGCACAGGCATGCATCGAAGGTCTCGACCTTGATGCATCGTAGTGACCTCAAATTCTCGCCCGTTTCGTCCAAGGGCACCGTAGGCGTGCTTGCCACGGTGTCTTTCACGGAGTTCCTTGCGCTCGCCTTCGTCGCGCTCATCGCGATCGGATCGCCATCTTACGCCCAATCTCAGTCTACCCCGATGCCTGCGAATGCGCAGCCTAAGAGCTATGGCGAGGGATGGGAGTGTGATCGTGGGTACCGGCGTGACGACGATGCCTGCCTTGCCATCATCGTTCCGCAGGACGCCTATGCCACCAAACGAACCTATGGCGCAGGCTGGGAGTGTCTGCACGGGTACAAGATGGTCAATGACGCGACTTGTCTTGAGGTCGTCGTGCCCGATGGCGGATTTCTCGACCCGTCGGGAAAGAGCTGGAGCTGCCTTCGTGGCTACATGAAGGTCGACGACATTTGCCTCGAAGTCGTTGTGCCGGACAATGCGTATCTGTCGGCTGACTCCTATGGCGCCGCTTGGCTTTGCAACCGTGGCTACCAGATCGAAGGCGATACATGCGTCGCAATCGCGGTTCCTGAAAACGCCTTTCTGAATGGGTCCGGATACGGGCAGCCATGGACATGTGAGCGGGGCTATTTCGAACGCGATGACACCTGTGAGGCTGTCGTCGTTCCGGAGAACGCCTATTTCGACGATGCGAGCTATGGCTCAGGCTGGAAGTGTAATCGCGGCTTTGCAGAGGCCGACGACGGGTGCAATGAGATCGACCTCCCCGAAAATGCGCATCTCGACCGATCGGGAAACGGTTGGGAGTGCCATAGGAATTTCCAGCGCTCGCAGGGGCGTTGCGTCCTGAACGACTAGCGCTCGCAATTAGAACCGAAACGCGGCTCACCCGCCCGAACGCTTCATGTGATCGGAGCCGGGAAAACCCGCTTGGCAAAGGAATAATCATGGAATCGGACAATGTAGAAAACTCGATGGCACGGCTGTCAACGATGGGGCCGCAAGCCCCGCCTGACCTGTCCGCGTCCCGTCGATCTCACACCAGCAAAGAAGTAACAAAAGGGGTGCTCACAGCGATTGTCTATTGCGAGGGGAACTTCGGGCAGATCGACGGGAAAACCGCAAACGGGCTTGTCCGTCACAGCCAAGCCTACCGCATTCTTTCGGTCATAGACAGCAGACTTGAAGGGCGCGACAGCGGGCAAGTGCTGGACAATGTGAGTAACGGCATCCCCATCCTTGAAGATATTGAGGCTGCGGTTGCGCGTGAAGCAAGTATCCCAGACACGCTGATCTATGGGATGGCCCCCTCTACAGGGAAGATGTCACCTACTGATCGAGAGATCGTGCTGGATGCCATCGCGCTCGGCATGAACATCGTCAGCGGTCTCCACGAATACCTTGGCGATGATCCCGAGATTTCAAACGCCGCTGATGCGGCCAACGTTACGATCCGAGATATTCGCAAACCCCGACCAAGCAAGGACATGCGTCTGTTTGACGGAAGCGTGTCCGAGGGGAAGGCAATCCGCATTGCCGTACTCGGAACGGATTGTGCAATTGGCAAGCGGACGACGGCGACCATTCTGGCCAGGGAACTGAACGCGCGTGGTATCAAGACCGTCCTCGTCGGCACCGGCCAGACGGGACTTATGCAGGGCGCAAAATACGGGATCGCCATGGACGCCGTGCCACCGCAGTTTTGCTGCGGGGAACTTGAACGTGTGATTGTCGCGGCGTCTGAGGGTGAAGACCCGGATGTCATCCTGATCGAAGGACAAGGCGCGCTCAGCCATCCGGCCTTTTGCACGTCGGCTTTCATTCTGCGCGGCAGCCAGCCGCATGCCGTCGTTCTTCAACATGCGCCGAAGCGTGCCCATCGATGCGACTTTCCCACCATGCCGATGCCCGAGCCGAAAAGCGAGATTGTCCTCATCGAAGCTTTTGCCGACACACGGGTGATTGGTATCACGCTCAATCACGAGGCGATGACGGACGGCGAGGTCGGTCATGCAATCAACAGCCTTTCACGCGATCTCGGCATTCCGGTGACGGACGCGCTGACCCGGCCGGAAGTGTACCTGAGCGACATGATCCTGACCGCCTTTCCACAGTTAAAGCCCGTGCCTCTCGTGGCTGCGGAATGACCTCGCCGCGAGTGGAAATTGATCTGGGCAAGATCCAGGCAAACGCGCGATGTCTCGTCCGTCGTCTTGGTGCCCGTGGGCTCTCGGTCACCGGTGTGACCAAGGCAGTGTGCGGGCATCCTGACGTAGCCGGGGCGATGCTGGACGGCGGCGTTGTCGGTCTGGCCGACGCACGCATCAAGAACGTCGTTCGGATGCGGATGGAAGGGATCAAATGCCCGATCTCTATGATCCGCGCTCCGCTGGTGAGCGAAATGGAAGACGTCGTCCGGTGTTGTGACGCGAGCTACAACACAGAGATGGACACAATCCTGAAGCTTGGCGCCGCAGCGAAGCAACAAGGAACGTCGCACGGTGTCATCCTGATGGTCGAAATGGGAGATATGCGCGAAGGCATTTTGCCCGAGAACCTTAACGACTTCGCTACTCGGGTCAGCGCGACACCCGGTGTTGCGCTCAAAGGCATCGCTGCAAATTTCGCCTGCATGGGAAACGTGGCACCGACGGCCGGTGACATGGACATGCTCTCGCGACTGGCCGACCAAGTCGAAGGCGCTTGCGGACCTTTTGTCGGGCTTGTTTCAGGAGGTGGATCAGCCAATTTGCCATGGGCGCTTGGCAAAGACTCATCCGGGCGAGTCAACAACCTCCGCCTCGGCGAGGCGATCCTGTTGGGCACCGACCCCGTGACAGGGCAACCGATCACTGGCCTTCATACGGACGCGTTTGCCCTTTTTGCCGAGGTGATCGAAACAAGTGACAAACCAAGCGCAATACCTCCTGCATCAATTGCTCCGGAGCTTGGGATACTCAAATTGGTTCGAAATGATGACCTCCGAGCCCGAGCAATCCTTGCTGTCGGGCAGCAAGACACCGAAACAAGCGGCCTTACGTTTCCCTCAGGAATTATGTTCATCGGCGCGACCAGCGACCACGCCGTTGTCGACACGACCAAATCCGCCGTATCCGTCGGGTCCGAGATGAAAATGGGGACTAATTACAGCGCCCTCATGCGGGCGATGAACGCCCCGGATGTCGCCAAGGTTGTTCATGGCAAGCAAAAGATGAACGGTCGTTCCAAGGACTGCGAGACCCAACCCTACCTGACGCTGGTATGACGCCCAGATGATCGCCTGCGGGAACGACGAAAGTCATATCTCGCAGACTTGTCCGAAACCGCGCCATAGTAATGGGGCCGGCCAATACACATATACAGATAAGCCGCATTCGAGAATTCGAGCCTGATCGGGGCCCGGAAATTCCAGCGGAAAACCCGAAAAGGATGAAGCGCATGTCTTTCAAAGACCTGACGACCAAGGCTGCTGCCATACTGAAAGCCAAACCTGCGGAGCCATCGAAAAAGGAACCGCAAATCAGGACGCCGGACACTGCTGCGAAACCTGGGGCTCCGGATCCGAAGAAAACCTGAAGCGGCTGGTTTTGCTCCACGTCGTGGAAAACTGCTAAATTGAAAGGATCAAACGCAATGGACGACCAAACAGACACGACCGTCGCGGTTTTTGACTGGCCTTTCAAACTCCCGGGCTTCGACGAAACGCTTCCTGCCGGAGAGTACGATATCGAGACAGAACTCGCCTCACCGCCCGATCACAAGGATCCGGAGGCCTGGAAGGCCTCCGTCATGATCCACCTGCATCCACGCCTGTCCCATCCGGGATTGACGCGGAGCCTGTCCGTGTCGCTGGCCGATCTCGACCATGCCCGGGCGAAAGACAAACTGTCCGGCAAGGACCTCTCGCAGGTCTTTCTCGAAGAAATGCTTGCCGATCCGATGGTGCAAATGGTCATGAAGGCCGACGGGGTGTCGGAGGCGCATTTGCGCCATCTCTACTCGGGATCGCGGATGGCACAGACTGACATGGATGACGCGGACGCTGAGACCGAAAACGCAACAGCGCAGGGGGCTTCGCGGGACGCTTCGGACATTCATGACGCCGAGAACGAAGGGATGCCGTGCCGACCGCGCACTTCATCCTTTTCCGTATGATGTCCGAAACGCAATTTCAGGGACCAATTGAACGCGAGGAACTGATGCAAGCAAGAGTCGACGGCACCCTGATGGACTACCCCGGCCGCGTGCTCGGCGATGTGCCGAAGTTGCGGTTCTGCTTGTGTTGTAAGGTTTCCTTTTGGAGCGAAGGGTTCGGCCAGCGCATCTGTGCAAGGTGCAAAGGCAGGACAGCATGGCGCGCAGCTGTGCCGGAAGGCGTCAGCAAAGGCCGGTCTCGCTCAGCCGGTCGCTCCGCTTAGGTCCGCCGCATGTCGACAATCACGGTCGCACACATGACCACCTATCGCTATCGCTCCGCCGTGGTCCTTGGACCGCACAGGCTGATGTTGCGTCCGCGTGAAACGCGGGACCTCACATTGACGGCTTTCGATCTTGAAATCACGCCGACGGCCCGACTCGACTGGTCCCACGATGTCGCCGGAAACGCCATCGTTATCGCCAATTTTGATGCCGCAACGGATACGCTTTCGATCCGGTCCCACACGACCGCCATCCTCACCGCGCCTGAGTGGCCAGTCTTCCCGATCGCGGCCGCTGCGACGCCCTACCCGTTCCTTTACTCCGCCGAAGACTGGACAGATCTCGGGGCGCTTTCTGCGCCACAATACCAAGACGACGCAGGGCGCTTGTCAAACTGGGTCGAACAATTCGTGATGCACAGGCCAACGGATACCCTGTCGCTCCTGAAGGACGTCAGCAATGGCATCACAGCGCAGATCACATATGAGATCCGCGAGAGCGAAGGCACGCAGGGACCACTCGAAACCCTCGACCGGGGCTGTGGCTCGTGTCGCGATTTTGCGGTCCTCTTTGCCGAGGCTATCCGAACGCTGGGATTCGGGGCTCGTCTGGTGTCCGGCTACCTCTACGACCCCAGTGATGATCAACGCGGATCTGCTGGCTCGGGTTCTACGCATGCATGGGTCGAAGTCTTCGTTCCCGGGGCCGGTTGGATCCCGTTCGACCCAACGAACAGGTCAGTAGGGTCGGCCAACCTGATCCCGGTGGCCGTTGCGCGGAACATATCACAGGTCGCTCCGGTAACCGGCAGCTTCCAGGGAGAAGGTACCGATCTGCTCTCGATGGAGGTGGTTGTGCGTGTTGAGGATCAGTGATTGCGCCGGTAAGAACGGGACGTCCATTCGCCGACTATCATGCGGCGTTTGGACGGTTTGTCCGGGTGCTCCTTTTTGGCATGGCAAAAGACCGCTTCGGCGAATATGGCTGCAACGCGGCGAAACGTATGTCGCAGATGCGAGCGGTTTCTGCGTCAGCAAAAGCCGCACCTGCAAAAGGCGGGTTTGTCCGCATCTTGCCCATTGAGTTAAACTGCAGCGAATGCTCAAATTGTTTCAGCAAGCGGTCTTCGGCTCTGCACTAGGTTGGTGATCGAAATAGCTAATTCTCCGGCATCCCATCTATATCTGGATGGTTTGGCAGGGGTGGAACCATACACCAATGACTTGGCTCGACGGGTTCGTGTTCGAACTGACCGGGTGCTGTCAGTCTGAGGGTGTTGCTGAAGATCTCAATCGACCATGTCTTTTCATCGTCATCCCGAAAGAGCTTGCCAAAGTGGTCTGTTGTGACCTTTCCAGAGAGGTCCCGAATCCGAAAGTACCCAACGACCCTATCGGTGTGCAGTTCCGCTCCGGTTGGTGGACGATCTTCGAACTTGATCCATGAAGTTGCGGGATTTGTCATCCTTATCTCCGTCCCAATCTTCCCAATCGCGCCAGCTGCGCCAACATCTGCGCTCCGGTTCCTGGACCTGCGGTCCCGCCCGGCGGTGACATTTGGCTTATTCCTGGTCGCATCGGCATTTGCTGAACACCGAACATCTGCCGTGCACGGAGCGCTGCATATTCCGCTCCACTCGCCCCACCCACCAGATAGCGGTTGTAGGCCTGCTGGCTGCCCATGGCGGCGCGGCCGAAGCTGTAGGCGCCGCTAAGGCCGCCTGAGAGTGCCGGCATCATGATGTTCCCGGAGATCGCGCGGACGATGAACGGCGTAGCAATGATGAACCCTTTTGCCATCAGAACCATCATGAAAAACGGGATTAGCGCGCCGATATTGGATGCACCTTCAGGGTCTCCCAACTCACCAATGAGCGCGGATGACACGCCGGTGATGGTCGCGAACACACCCGCGACGACAATCGGATAGAGGGCAAATGAGATGAGCGCCGAAAGCCAGCGCGCAAAATAGTCTTTCGTCACGTCAAACAGCGTCAGGAAGATCATAACTGGGGCGATCCCGATAAGCAGCGCGATCATCAGCCGGGAGGCCACGAGAATGAACGCCGCCAGACCTCCCAGGATCGAAAGCAAGAGCACTCCCAGAACGTCCAGAAGCGCTCCTGCCATCCAGTTCAGTTCCGAGCCTGCCGCGTTCAGATACTCCCCAAGTTCTTCGATCAGCCGGTCAAACTCTTCGGCAAAGGTCCCGGATGGGCCGGGCGTGCCACCTCCAACAGACGCCACAAGCGATCCTGCGATGCTGTCGATGCCGTTCAGGATCGCCCCAGAAAGCGCATTAAACTGCACCCAATTGGTCGCAAATATCCCGATCAGCCCTACCTTGACTGCTAGCCAGAAAGCCGTGCGCCCATCCATGGCTCGATACTGATAGATCATGTTGATGAATACGAAGAGCACCGCGAGGGTTGTTCCGAGGACGAGCAAGGTTCCGACCGTCGCCGCTACAGCGCCAAACTGTGTCTCAGCGGCGGAATCTAGATAACCTTGCGAGGTTTCGACAAAGTAGGTGACGACGCTCATTTCTCGCGCACCTTACCAGTTGCCCACAGCTTCACAGATCGCCATGGCCTGCGGGCGCAATGCGTTCGCCTCGCGTCCGTATGCGCTCGAGGCGTCCAGCATTTCCCAACGTTCGCTGGTGGTGAACTGTTCGTTGAAATCCGCCACGGCGGCATCCCACGGAGGGAACAGAGTCTGGCAGGCGCAATCACCGGTTTCGACGACTCGCGCGAGACTTTGTGCTCTGTAGATGTCTTGCACCAGCACGCGCTGATACGCGTCTCGCAATGCGATCTCTTGCATCCATTGCGGCTCTTCCGGGCGATCTGGGCAGATGTTGGACACGCCGTCCATCGTTGGAATGAGGTTGCGTTCTGCAATTGCCGGGCATGGTGCGAGGCCGAGAACAACGACCAAAAGAAATCTCGGCGGTTTCATGACGTCTGGTCTCCTTCGACGAGATCAGCGATCTCGCGCTTTAGAAACGCCGTATGGCCGAGATGGGCGAATTCAGACGTGCTGACTGAGACAACCTCCCACCCTTGGTTCCCGCGCAAGTTCAAATCCTCCTGCATCTCGATGAGGCTGGTTTTCTGGTCCATCGGATAGGCGACGATCTGATATTCAAAACGGGTCATGCGGCATCTCCTTCGTCCAGTCTGGTGCCCGGCAGATAGAACTCGGTGATTCCGCGCGCGCCGTCTTTTCGCCCGGCCTGGATGATCACGTCGATCGAGCTTTCGATGTACTGGACCATGTCCTGATAGGTCATTGGGATCTCCGTCTTGAGGGCCGCGATGGCGAGGCGCTGAACCGCGAGTTGGGGGGTTTCGGCGTGCAGGGTCGTCATGGAGCCGCCATGGCCCGTGTTGATCGCCTCGAGGAAGGTCATGGCTTCTTTGCCACGGACCTCGCCGAGGATGATCCGGTCAGGCCGCATGCGCAGGGTGGCGGTCAGAAGCACATCGGCGGTCTGGAATTTGGCATCGCGGTTGGCAATGAGCGTGACGGCGTTCGGCTGTGCGGGCAGCAGTTCCGCTGCTTCTTCGATGGTCACGATCCGCTCATAGTCGCCGACGTAAGAAAGGATCTTGCGGGCTGCGACGGTCTTGCCGGTGGAGGTGCCGCCGGAGACGATCATGTTGAGCTTGTTCTCGACGCAGAATTGAACGGCATCCGTGATCGCGCCCGAGGCCACGACATCGCGCAAGGCGCGGTTCTTCGCTTCGCGCAGCTCTTCGAGTTTGCGTTCTTCCCCAAATAGGTAGCGCAGTTCGATGGCATCGAGTGGTAGACTCGAAAAAAAGCGCAGTGAGATCGACATTCCGTCTAGCACGGCCGGCGGCGTAATGACCTGCGCGCGGATCGGTCGGTTGAGATAGGTGATCGACACCGAGACGATGGGCTTATCCTTGCTCATCGTTGTGTTGGCGCTGGAGGCGATCTGGTTGCCGAGATCTTTCACTTCGGTGACGCTCATATGCTGATCCAAAGCCCGCATGAAATGGTCTCCCTGGAACTCGCCCCAACAGGAGCCGTCGGGGTTGATGCAGATTTCGATCACGTCATCGCGGGACGCGTCCGTTAGCTTGTCGAGAGAGGTCTGGAGATAGCTTAGGGTCATGGCCTAGAAAATCTCCAAATCGCGATCGACCATGACGGTGACGCGCGCGCCTTGGTCGACATAGATGACCGGTCCGATGGAGAGATACTCGCCGATCACGCTGTCGGTCGCGTCGGCAAGGTCATCACCGACGTCTTCGAGAATGTCGGCCGCGGTTTCATCTTCAACCCCGCTGGCGGCCGCAGTTGGGGCCGCGGAGATGATCGAGATGAGGGCTGCCGAGCCGAAGCGTTCATCAAAACGGGTATCGACAAAGCCCGTGACACCCGACCGGCCAAGCTGATCGCCGCCAAAGGAGCTGATCTGGATCGTCTGGTCCGTGGGCAGGATGATCCTGTCCCAGGCGATGGTGACCCGGCGCTGCGCGATCTCCAGCCCGGAGCGGTAGCGCCCGATCAGACGAGACCCGCGCGGGATCAGCAGCCGCGTGCCATCGTAGCTGTAGACGTCCTCAGAGATGATCGCGCGAACTTGGCCGGGCAATGAAGAGTCGAGGGCCGTTTCCATAACGGCCTGGATCATCGTGCCTTGAATCACGGTGTTCGAGGGGTTGGCGATGACCTGCGCTTGAGTGACTTGCGTAGGCAGCGCGCCATTCAGCACAAAATCCGTCACGTCTCCGAATGTCCGCTCCGTGAGTTCGGTCGCGCCCGGATTGGTGCCGCCCGCGCCTCCGAAGGCGATCACGGGTGAGGCGATGCGGCGCTCCTGGAAGGCGCGTTCCTCCTCCGCGCGGCGCTGCAGGTCAGCCAGTCGTCGCGCCTCTTCTTCCTGGCGCAGCCGCTCTTGTTCTCGCCGGAGCAACTCGTCTTCGCTTGGACCAAGGGGGGCCTGGGCAGGGGCGGTGGCCTCAAGACGGGCGAGGTCGAGGTCTATGCGCAATTGCTGTAATTCGCGGTCTCGGGCCGCGAGCTCGTCCTGGAATTGCTGTTGCCCGTTCTCCGAGGCGGCCTGTAGGGCGGCGATCTGTTCGGTGAGCGCGTCGATGGCCTCTGCTGCGGCGGTATCTTCTGCAACGACGGGCTTGGGCGCATTCCGCAGCTCTTCGATCTGCGCCTGGAGGGCTTCGAGCTGCGCTAGCAGTTCGGCATTCGGCTCCGCAGGCTCCGGCGTGACGAGAACAATCTCAGGGTCTGGGGCAGGTGGCGGCACGAAGGGTTCAATTTCGCCGAAGCCGTCACCCTCCGTCTGGAACACGTCGGGCGTGGCCGTCGGCAGTGCAACCTCTTCTTCGGGCTGAGACAGGACGTAGAGCACGATGCCACCAGCCGCGATCAGGCCAATAACGAGCAGCGCGAGAAGCGGAGAGCGCCGCTTCGGGGTGGAACCACGTCTGGACCCGCTCTGTTCAAGGGCGGCGAGGCGTTTCTCAAGATCGGCGTTGCTATCGCTCATGAGGACACCCCTGTGGGCAGTGCGGCCTGGATGCAGACCACATCCTCACCAAGCCGCAGCACCCATTGGCCATGCACACCAGAGACCCGGATGACCCCATTTTCAACAGCCTGCGTATTCGCTGTCCGTTCGCGCCCATTGGCGTATCGGAATATCGCCGGCACCGGCGCGTTTCGGGCAAACTCGAAATAAGTGAAGGTCCCATCATCCCAGACCCGCGCGGGTGTGAAGTCGAGGCGTTCGCTGGCCCCGTAATTGTAGTTCGGCGCGGCCTGGGCGATGACGTTTGTGGGCTGTTGCTCATCCTCTGGATAGCGGAACTGGACCACATAGAAGGTCGGGGTCGAGGCCTCTGTGACGTTGAAATAATAGCTCCGCCGATTTGTGTAGACGGTCACGTTGGTGCGCACGCCGCGGGCGAGCGGTTTGATTGCAAAGGCCTGACCGCCGGGGACGCCGTCGATCTCAAAACCCTCCGTGTCGCCAGAAATGATCGACCGAATGCTCTCGCCTTCGCCAAACTCGATGGTGGTCACATGGGTGAGTGAAACATTCAGTCGATAGACCTGACCCTCCTGATAGGTCGCGACCCGGACGCGATTGTCATTGGGACCGCCGCGCGGGATCGCCTCTGCGATGGCGAGGGCAGGGATCAAAACCAGACAGGCAAAGGCAGCACTCAAAAACTTCACTTAATTCTCCAATCTGTCTGAGCGGATGGCGTATTCAACGACCGTGAATCCGAACGGGTTGGTCCAGACCTGATCGATGGAACGGCTTTCCTCGGGGCGAAATTCGAAGAGCAAAGTCGCGGTGAAAAGGCCGGTCTGGACGCCATTGATGGAGGTCAGCCGTTTCCGCAGGCGTACGGTCGCGCGGTTGGTGCCGATCCGGTTGATGCTGAGGATCTCGACCTCGAGGCGGGCGTTGGGTCCGTAAAGCGTCGGGGGATACTCTGAATTGGCCGAATTCCAGATCTGGCGCACAGAGGCTGCGGCCGCCCCATCTGAGCGCTGTAAGACGCTGCGGATGCGCACGTCATTGTCGAGCTGGTTGTAGACCTCGCGGTCGGTCACATAGCGGAAGACCTCCGCTTCAATGATCGCCTGATTCTCGGTCACGGTCGTGGCGCCGACCGCGGCTTCCGGTAGCGCGAAGCCGGTCTCCGGATCATAAGGGACGACTACGGGCGGCGGATCGACATCGAGGATCGCGACAGTAGCGGCCGCCAAGCACCCGAGGATGCCAAAGATGAGGCCCATTAGCCCGAGGCGCTGCCAGAGTCGTTCCCGTCTGAGCGCGCCGTAGACCAGTTCCTCTTCGATGATGGCGGTTTCTTCATCCAATTTGGCGCGCCTCAGTCCGCTCGCAGATCAGGGAGGGTGAACTCCATGAAGCGCTGTTCCTCAGCGATAGTGGCCGCATCAATGACACCGCCGGTGCCATCCCCCACGGTCTGCACAGCCTCGAGCTGCCACATGGCGACGAGCGCGATAGCGAGTTCGGCCGTGACGCGGGTGTTGAGATCGACGCTTTCCTTGAGCTCATCCATATCATCGATGAGCCCAACGAGCCGTTCGACGCGTTCCAGCGACTGCCCGGCATCGTAATAACTGTTCTGGGCTGCCGCCGAGACGAGCGCGCCGGTCGTGGCCTGCGTTGCGATCCGTTCCGCCCCCGGATTGCCGCTCCGGGCCATCTCGCTCAGCGTGTCCTCGTCGAACCCAAGATCGGCCAGAACCTGGTCCATTTGCGTTTCGATCTCGCTGGCCCCGGAGCCGCTGAGGCCCGAGAAATCCCCAGTCCGGATCGCTCGGATTGTGGCGAGGATGTCGCCGAATTCCTGATCGAGCAGCCCGTTCAATTCCTCTTCCATCTCGGTCTGGATGATTTCCGGCAGCTCGGCGAGGCGGGTCAGAGCCTCGTAGGTTCGCTGCAACTCCGCGAGCTGTTCCGTGAGGGTGGCCAATTGTTCGCGGAGCTGCAGCAACTGCTCGTTTTGTAAAAGTTCGTCTTCGATCATCTGTCGAAGCTGCTGGATGTTTTGCGTGATGTTCTGTGTGTCGACGACAGGCACGCCTTGGGCATGGGCCGGAGCTGGCAAAAGGTTGGGACTCAGAAAGGTGAGTGCTCCGATGAGTATGGGTGTGGGCAGCGCCGATTTGCGGAAGGTGTTCAGTCTCATCAGTCCAGGTCCTCCAAAGTGAATTCCATGAAGTCGCCCTCGGCCATCCTTGCAGAGGCCTGTGCAAGCTGCGCGGCACTGAGGGGTTGCGTACGGGCGGCTTGCAGACGGATGCGTGCCGCCATCAGACGCACGAGTTCGGCGCGGGCGTAAGTGTTGAGGGCAATGCTTTCCTGGATGTCCTCGGTCTCGCCGATGCGGCGCACGATGTCCTGAATGCGCATAGCGGCCTGGCGGATCGCAGCCGGAGAATTGCTGCCATAGTAGGCCGCGCCATGGCCGGTCAGGGAGAGATTGGCGTTGGCCAGTAGGGCGGGGTCGATGGTGCCAAGTGCCTCGATACCGCCAATCCGCGAGAGATAAAGGTTGTAGCGTTCCGGGATGACCTGGACGTAGTGCTGTGTCTCGGCGAAGGGCGGCACGCCGCCATATTCAATAACGCGGCCCGGACCGGCATTGTAGGCCGCCAGTGCATTGATGATGTTGCCGTCGAAGCTGTTAAGTTGTGCGGCCAGATAGCGCGCACCGCCTTCGACCTGCAGATAGGGGCTGTCATAGTATTCCGGGTTGATCCCGAGATCGGAGGCCGTGCCCGGCATGATCTGGGTGAGGCCGAAGGCCCCGACGGGCGAACGCGCACCGATGGAGAAGCGGCTTTCCTGCCAGATCAACGCTTGCAGGAGCGCGCGCCATTGTACGACGGACAGGCCCGCACGGCTGATCCCGGGCCGGCCATGGGTTTCCTGGGCCACCCGGATGATCAATTGCTCGATGTTATGCGCCGCATCTCCAAACATCTGCGCGCCGCCGGGATTGGGGTCGAGATCGCCGGTGCCGTAAACTGCTTCTACGCTTCGTGCATCATCGTCGCTTCCGGACTCGAGCGTCGACACCAGTGCGGGCAAGCCCTGTCCGCCGAAACTCGTCTGTGCATCGAGTATACTTTGCAGGACTGCGAGCTGCTCTTGTTCGATTTCACTGAGAAGTTCTTCGACGGCCAGCGTCTCGCGTTGGATGCCAAGATCGGTCTCGCGGTGGCGGGTTTCGACGAGATCGCGGGCTGTCAGACCAGTATCGTTGGTAGGAACGCCCTGAGCGGCCGCCATACCGGTCAACAGGCACAGCAAGACGATATGAGGAAGCTTAGACCTCAACGTCGGCCCCCGGCGTCTCAAGCGGTTCAAAGATGCAGTCTGGTTCGACAGGCGCGACGGAGGCTCGAAAGGCGAAGCAATTGACCGTCGGCTCCCGGTATTGCGCGCAGGCGGAGAGAAACCCGATCAGAGCCAACAGGACGAGAGTTCGGATCATGGGAGCCTCCAGAAGTCAGGTCGATCGCGATAGTCGGCGCCGACGAGCGCCTCACCCTTTTCCATGCCGCCAAGCATGGTGAGATAGGGACCGAGGGCCGAGAGATCGGCGTCAACTACAACCGAACCGGTATCATCGCGGATCAGGGCGAGGCGGCTGTCGCTGCCAGTGTTCAGGAGCACATCGAGTTCTTTCTCGTAGAGGTTCAACATCGCGTAATCCGAGGCATGGGCCCGGATGTTTGGCAGCAGGATCTGCGTGGGCACGGCTTCAATGATGGTCTTGCCCGTGCGGGTGCGCTCTAGCTGGCTCGCATATTGGGTCATCATCACCGCGACGGTGTTCTGCTTTCGCGCCGTCACCAGCCAGTTCGAAAGACGTTCCGCAAAATACGGGTTGTCAAGCGCCTTCCAGGCCTCATCGATGATGATGATCGTTGGGCGGCGGTCTTCGATTTCGCGCTCGACTCTTCGGAAGAGGTAGGAGAGCACGGCCATGCGTTCTTTTTCGGATTCCGAGTCCAGGATGCCCGTGAGATCGAAACCAACCACATCGCCCTCTAGCGAGAAGGTGTCTTCCAGGCTTTGCCCGAAAATCCAGCCGTAGCGCCCGTCTACTGTCCATTCGAGCAAGCGCTGGTGTAGATCGCCATCGTCATCGGTCGAGACAAAGAGGGAAGCGAAGTCCTTCCAGTTGCGTAACTGCGGATTGGCCGCGCCTGCGTTCTGGCGAACCACTTCCTGGATACGGTTGGTCTGGGCGGGCGCGAGAGGTTTGTCCGAGCGATAGAGCAAGGAGGCCAACCAGTCCGAAAGCCAGGCCGTGCCGCGATCATCGATCTCGGTCCAGAGCGGGTTGAGACCGGTTGGCTTGCCGGCTTTCACGGAGGCATAACGCCCGCCATTGGCGCGCACGGCCATCTCCATGCCGAGCCGATAGTCAAAGACGAAAATGCGCGCGCCGACGCGACGCGCTTGCGTCATTAGGAAGGCCGAGAGAACGGATTTGCCGGACCCGGGACGCCCCAATATGAGCGTGTGGCCCCCGGTTGGCTCTTTGTCGGTTGAACCTTGCTCGTGGTAGGAAAACCGGTACGCGCTTTGCTCTGGCGTCGGGAAGAGCGTGATCTCCTGGCCCCAGGGGAGCTGGTGTTTGTCCTTGCCGAGTTGCGTGCGATGCAGGGCCGCGAAATCCGCGAAGTTGCGGTTGGTCACCGCACTGGCACGCACGCGCTTCGGCTGATTGCCTGGATGCTGGCTAAAGTAGTGGGTCTTGGCGGCCATGCGCTCGCCGATCATCTTCACGCCTTGGGCTGCGGCGGCATTTACGATCTCGGCCCCGAGGGTCTGCAATTCGTCGAGCGTGTCGCAGAACACCGTCACGACCATATGGTGCTCACCGAAGCTCTGGCGCTTGGCCTCCAGATCATCATGCGCGATGTCGAGCGCTTCGAGGAGCGAGAGGGCGGCGTCCTGAGAGGCCTGCATCTGGCGCTTCTGGCGTTTGATCCGACCGGCCATCAGGTTCGAATTGATCGGTGTGAAGGAATGCGTGACAATCATGTCGACGGGCAGGTTCAGCATGTCGAACATCGTGCAGGTCGTGGCCTCGGAGTATTCGCCGATGGTGAAGCTCTTGCCATAGCGTTGTCCGACGACACCCTCTGAGAGCTCGAAATGCTCATCGAAGAAGGTCACGCGGGTGTTGGCCACGTTGGTTGCGAGGAAGCCATATCGATTGGCCGGGTAGAGCGGTCGTTCTTGACCGGTGTTAAGCGCGCCCAGAAAACCCACCAACTCGCCTGATTGTGCGGAGAGGAGGCGCGGCTTCAGGTCGGCTAGGCCGGAGGTGAAGACACCCACAGCTTCGTTGAGACGCCGGACTCGTTTCTGCGTCTCTGTCTTGAACCGCCCCGGATCGCTCCTATTCATGAACCCAAGAAAGCTCCTCGGCGGCGGCCGATGGATGATTGTGAGTGTCAGCGTCTTATCGCGCAGGCCGGCTTGCCTGAGCTTCTCGCGCCATCTCTCATCGACCGCCGCCGCGTAGTGATCACCGGGGACGGGGAGGAGGTCCGGGGTGATCGCTTTCGAGACCTTGTGAACGTAGTAGCTGAACTCCGGCCCAAGCTGTGCGATGATCCGGGCGAAAAGTGCCGTCACCTTGTCGAGATAGACATCATCGGTCGTGTAGCTGTTCACGCCGCTCAGACGGATGCATTGGAAGAGCTCATTGACCCGTGTGCGCACCGTGTGGTCATCGACCAGACTGACATAGGGCAGCATATGCGCGAGATGTTTCTCGCGGGCGTACCAGTCCGGCATGAGGGTGCGTTCATCCAGCGTCTCGTCACGGGGCATAGCTGTCGCCCCCGTGGATGCTGCGGTTCCGCGTCGGCGGCGTTTCCTGCAGGGCGGTCATCATCACGTCGATGAAGCGCGGGTCCCAATCGGCGGCTTTCCAAAGCGCGGGGTAGAGGATGGCGGCGACGCCGAGCAGGGCGATGTGCTGGATCCAGACAAAGAGCAGCACAGACCCGAAGAGCCAGACCATCGCATACATGATCGGCAGCCCGAGAAGCTTGGGCGGGCGCACGAGGCCCAGGAAGAGGGGAGATCGCTCAGCCACACCCGCTCTCCCTCAGGCTCCGAAGACAGCCGCAACGATCGTTGGTGCAGCAGCCACGCCTGCGATCCCAACTAACACCCAAAGCGCCTGGCGCAAATCGATGATATTGAAGAACCAGCTCAGGAAAACGCCAAGGACCGCGAGCGTCGCGATGACGACGCCAAGTGGTCCCGTGAGGGCGTCCACGATGCCTTGCAGCAGGCTCTGGATCGGGGAGAGATCGATGCTCTGCGCGAGCGCGGGTTCGGCCGCGAGCACAAACAAAGAGAAAGATGCGATAAAGAAATGCAGCCGACTTGTGCGGAAATGGTAGGTTCGCCAATGCACTGCCGCGCTTCGCGCTCTCGTGACATTGGCGAAAAGTGATTTGATTCTTGGTTTCCACAAAGATCGGGAGTTCATTGGGTCGCTCCTTCCAGCCGGTTGAAGACGGCCAGCACGCGGCTGACGTGGTTTTGGGTTTCCCGAAAGGGAGGGATCCCCCCGTATCGACGGACCGCATCCGGCCCGGCGTTGTACGCAGCCAGCGCTAAGCGAACGTCGCCAAACTCCGAGAGCATCATTGCGAGATATCGCGCGGACCCATCGAGGTTTTGCTGCCAGTCTCGAGGATCAACGCCAAGCACACTGGCTGTCGCTGGCATGAGTTGACCCAACCCAATGGCTCCGGCAGAGGAGACTGCCTGCGGGTCGTAAGCGCTCTCGATCTCGATATTGGCCCGATAGAGGTTCATCCAACCGGTGACAGTGAGATCCGCGGCGCGAAGGCCGGGATGACCGACGTAGCGTAGAGCGGTGTCTTCGATGGCAGCGAGGAGTTCGGGGCGGGGAGCGATGGCTCTGGGCGCGACGGCGGCAACGCGAACCTCTTCTTGGTCTGCAACGCCTTCTCCGAAGATGATCAGAGCGGTCTCGGCAGAACCTTGACCAATCCCGCCAACGTAGTTGCGTGCAAAACGCTCTTGCGCCTCAGACGGGCGAAGCGAGCCATCGTCCTCCATCACCAGCACCATTTGTGCCGACACTGGAGACATCAGAAATGAGACGAGAAGGGCGCTAAGCCCGGCTTGCCGCCAGTTCTTCGCCCGAGAGCTTAAGCTCTGTTCGCTTTCCTTCCTCGAGCGGGATGTCGGCATGGGAAAAGCCGATGCCTTGCAGAAAGGAGATGACACCCGTGACGGTTTTGATCTCACGGATCTTGATATCGTTGCGAGATGTGCGTGTACGCGCAGTGACCAAGAGCTTTTCGAGCCCTTCGTCGCTGACAGCGCGCATGATCCAGACCCCATGCCAGTTGGGGCCCTTCTTATACGCTGCCTCCTTGCAGACAACTTCCACGCGATAGCCGTCGGCGACCAGATCGCGGAATCTGGGTTCAGTGACCACATTTGGTGCTTCTTGTTCTAGGTCCATCACCCGGATCATGTTCTCCCTAAAGGCGAAGACCCGGGTATCAGGAGTTGATGCCCAAGCCTACGATGCTATATAAATGACCGCAAGATATTATTTTGTCGTTGCGGCTGTACTCTGGTTGCGCACCCATTAGGCATGCGCCATGGATTCTATCAAGGTTTTACGGGGTTCGGAGAACCTCCGGTTGTGTTGGCTCCTCGGTAGCCAGGCTATAGCTTTGTCGTTGTTGTTTGGCAGCGACGCAGTAGCTGAGACCTGTCTCGCGCCGCAGAGACCATTCGTTCCGAGCGATCCTCAAGCAGCGCGGGAATATGCGGATGTGATTCGGTCGGACTTCGAGTTCTACATTCGCGATGTTCAGGGCTACTTTCGGTGTCTTGAGGACGAACGAGCACGGGCTTTTGAAGAGGCGCGTGAGGTTAGCGAAGAATTCGGACGCTTCCTTGAGACGGTTGGTCCGTGACGCAGATTTTTTATGTTTCCTGATCTGCCATGCACTTCCAGAGACCTCCAACTTATCCAGATTTTAGATAATCTATAAAGCAGATTAGCCCCGTCACAAGAGGTATGTGACGCGTGGCAAAAACGATTAGAAGTTCTGGACATGAGGCGCTGCGCGAAGCCCTGATCGCAGCGAGGAAGGCGGCTGGTCTAACGCAGACTGAGTTGGCTTCACGGCTCAAGTGCCATCAATCATTCGTGGCGAGATTGGAAAGTGGGCAGCGTCGGATCGATGTGATCGAGCTAATTGTCTTGTCGCGAGCAATTGACGGAGATGCGCATGAACTTTTGGATGTTGCAGAGCGAATGACAGAGCCTGATCATCAGCTCTAGATTGGGCAATGTGCCTCAAAACATTAAAGAAACTAGTGAGAGGTACAGAAACAGTGTGGTTTAGTTGCGCACCTCCAATGGCGGTTCCAGCGATCAGCAACTGACCAGACTAGTATTCTGCGGGACCTTGCCTCGAGAATGATGGAAAAATCTCATCGGTAGGCTCGTCGGCAATCCACATTGGGGCAACTTCACCGTTGTTCCACAAATACAACCAACCCACGACTTTGCCTGTTCGAGCATCAAGGATTTTCTTGATCGGCACTGCCTCCAGGTGACCTTCTGAGTTCATTTGCTCTCCAAAGAAACAAACTAGCGACCAATGATCGCTAGTTTGTATTTTCTCCTGATTTTCACGAGGTTCAAAAGTTTTGTGGAAACAGTGCCTTGGCTGTTTCGTCATCAAAGTCCTGCTTGAACTCGTGACGACCCTTCAGCGCCTCAACCCGCTGAGCGGCGGGATTTGCAGAGATCGCATCAAAAAGCCGCGCGACATTTGGGAACTGCGCCAAGCCATCGTCAAAGATATAGGGCGCGAAGTTCATCCAGCCCCACGCACCAATGTCGGCGATGGAGTATGTGTCACCCGCAATAAACGCGTTCGTTTTCAGGCGTTCATCAAGGACGGCATAGTGGCGCGCCACTTCTTTCTCGTAGCGGTTCTTGGCGTAGGGGATGTCTTCGGGGCACATCTTGAGAAAATGGACTGCCTGCCCTGAAAAAGGCGACAGTCCCGTTGCAATAAAGTGATGCCAGCTTAGGACGCCCGCACGCACGGCCGGATCCTGCGGGAGGAACTTACCGTGCTTTTCGGCCAAGTAGAGCAAGATCGCGTTGGAGTCGAAAATTGTGGCGTCACCGTCCACCAGAACGGGTAACTTCGCATTCGGGTTCAGCGCAAGAAACTCCGGCTTGTGCTGTTCGCCCTTGAACGTGTCAACCGGCTTGACGTCGTAATCAAGCTCGAGCTCTTCCAACAAGAGCGCGACCTTCAGCGGATTTGGCGAGGGGTGAAAGTAGAATGTGAGATCTGACATCCGTTATTCAGCCGCCAATGTGATGCTGAACACATCGTAGGGATGGAAAACCGGGCTGGAAATGGTGAAGGCTTTGCCCAATTCGGGCAGATCACCGGCGGTCAGGGCTTCGACGACCGCTTGCACAGACGCTTCACTGTCCCATTGCGCATAGTTTGTCACGACAGTTTCATCGCGGCTGATGTGGACCGACGCGTTGCGAAAGCCGTCGAAGCTGCTGATTTCGGTCTCCATTGCTAGGGTTAGTTGCTGGGCCAGTTCCTGGATCGTAACGCCTTCATTTGGCGTCATCACGTTGATGAAAGTGACGGCATCGCCTGCTTCAGCAATCGAGACGGTTGCATCCTGGGCACTTGCGGAAATCGGGGCGAGCGCGACGCCAGCGGCGAACGCGACGGCTTTCAGTGGTGAGAGGTTTAGCGTAGAGAACATAGTCAATATCCTTTAGGTTGGAGAAATCCGTTGAATCTTGGGACAAAACGGATTAATGTAGTGATCGATAGTTAAATTGATCGCTATGGTCAAGGATTAATGTAGTGACCACTTCACAAAAAAGAACGCGAGGCCGTCCAAGAAAGTTTGACATCGAAAGCGGTGTTCGGCAGGCGCAATTACTTTTTGCCAGTCGCGGGTATGATGTGGTTGGCGTGAGCGAGATTTGCGACACTTTGGGGATCACCCCGACATCGCTATATTCGGCCTTCGGCAACAAGCTGGGTCTATATGAGCGCGCGGTAGAGGCCTACGCCAGTTCGACCGGACGTTTCGTTGGAGAGGCACTTGAGCAGGCGCAGACAGAGCGGGAGGTGTGGGACAAGGTCCTTCGCGCTGCCGCAGATGCCTACACCTCAGGAGAAATCAAAGGGTGCCTGGTCCTTGATGGGACGCTCACCTCACAGGATCCGGAGGCGAACGCGCTAGTGGCGGCGCAAGCGCAGGGCACACAGCTGGTAATAGCGGAACGGTTGCAGGAGTTGGGTGCAGAAGAGGCCGAAAGTTCGGCCTCGACCATTCTCATCTTAATGCGGGGCTTATCAGCCTCTGCGCGAAACCTTGCGACCAAGGAAGACCTTGAAGCGGTTGTGGACCTTGTCCTGATCGCTAAGGACTAAATCCCAAGGCGATCCGGAAGGGCGTAGGCTTTCTGAATCGCAGGGCGCGCCGATATCCGTTCGCTCCATGAGTGTACTGCGGGAAAATCATTGAGATCGACATTTTGCCAAGCATGTCTTTGCACCCATGGAAAAATCATCATGTCTGCAATTGAATAGGCACCAGCGACGAAGTCGCGCCCTTCAAGCCTGCGATCCAACACGCCATAGAGGTGAAGCGCCTCTTTGTTATACCGTTCCCTGGCATAGTGAGCATCGTCAGGCGCCTTTCGGTTAAAGTGATGCGCTTGACCAAGCATGGGTCCGAACCCTGCTGCCTGCCAAAAGAGCCATTGCAAGACCTCCATCCGCTCCGGCGCGGTCTTTGGAAGAAAGAGGCCGGTCTTTTCGGCCAGATAGAGCAATATCGCCCCGGACTCGAAGACTTCCTGCCGTGAAAGACCGTCTGACGGTGCGTGATCAACGATCGCAGGGATCTTGTTGTTCGGATTGATCGACAGGAATTGCGGTGAAAACTGCTCGTCTTTCTGGATATCGACTGCCGTGACACGGTACGCGAGTTCCATTTCCTCAAGGCAGATTGCCACTTTGTGACCGTTGGATGTTTTCCAATAATAAAGCTCAATCATCGCTGACCCCGAAGACGTTGATGAGGTTCCCGTCCGGATCGCGAAACAGCGTCGACGTCGAACCGGCATCATCAAGCACGAGTTCTTCCCAAAGAGTCTCGACCTCGTTCGCGTTCAGATATTGTGTGAAACCGGACAGATCGTTCACATCAAACACGATGGCCTTGAACCCTTGCGTAAGCAGATGGGTTGGGGGTGGGGTATCCAGTTCTGGCAACCGTTCGGAGCCTTCGACCTCAAGCAGTTCCAGCCGAACATCCGCGAGGGCGATGAATGCGACCTTTGCGGAGACCGGTTCAAAATAGGTTTGGGATACGACCTCGAACCCGAGGATGTCGCGGTAGAACGCGATGCTTTCGTCCAGATCGGAAACGGAGATCGCAACATTGTTGAATGTCAGATCAAATTCCTGTGCCTTGGCGGTTGTTGTCATCATGCCGACAGCGACGATTGCGGCAAATACTGTGGGATATCTCACTTTTTCAGATCCTTAGGTTTCGTTCTGCATCACGAACGACAGAAAATCCCGGTCGTGACGTCAGCCGCGCGAACCAGTCTGCGACATGGGGTGGAAGTGTGAATTCGGGATTTACGGTAAGAAGCCGGTTCAACCCGATCACAAGCGGGAGGTCGCTCAGACGAGCATCGCCTGAGCTTTCGGCTTCGCCAACGCGGCACGTTTCAAGGAGGTCCACATTCGCTGCGACCCGCGCAAACAGCTTCGATGCCTCCGGTGAATTGAGAGCGAACACCTTGTCGCGCCATCCATCGAGAAACAACGTTCTGATCGGTGGCCAGAACACGTTTGAGTGCCAATCGAGCCAGCGGTCATCATAGGAGCGTTCATTTGCGTTCCCAGGGTAGTAGCTTTCTGCTCCGTTTTTGTTGGCAAGAAAGCGCAGGATTGCATGAGACTCCCAAATGACGCATCCATCGTATTCGAGCACAGGCACCGTACGGTTTGGGTTCAGTCGGGCAAACTCTGGCGTATCGAGCCCACCGAATGGCCCACCAACTTCGCGGTGTTCTATGTCCAGCTTAAGCTCTTCGGTAAACCAAAGGACTTTCTGAACATTGGTCGAGGTGCTTCTGCCCCAAAGACGGATCATGGGGCAGGCTTTCCGCGCCGCCAATCGAATGCCTGCGCTTCGTGCGACGCCCAGATACCTTCTTGGGCGAAAGGATCCTGACCCAAGAAATCTTGAACAACTTTGAGCGACGTTGCTTCAAAGATAAAGAACGACCCCTCAGGCGCGTCGCCCTGATCAAGAAGCGGGCCGCTCACGACGACGCGCGGGTTGTCGATGGCGCGGTCCAGATGTGCGGCGTGCTTCGGATGAAACTCGGCCCTTTTGGCGCCGGTTCCCGACCGGTCTTGAGCCTTTGCGATATAGAACATGTCCAGTGCCCCTCAATTTTTGACGAGGGAAATGGTGTTGTGGACATGGTAGAACGGATTGGCCACGCCATATTCTGCCGCGCGCACGGGGTCATCCACCAGATCGAATTCCCGCACGAGGCTTTCCTTCACACCAAAGACGACGTCGGATTCGATGTATGGATCGTTTTCAACAAAGAGGTGGCTCGTGATTGGCTCATGCCCTTCGGCCATCCCAATGAAATGAATGTGTGCCGGGCGGTTAGGGTGTCGACCGGACGCCAGCACCATTTTCCCGACGGGTCCGTCTGTTGGGATCGGATAGTAGCTGGGTAAAACCGACCGGAACCAGAACGAACCATCCTCCTCTGTCGTGAACAGACCGCGCAGGTTCAGATCGGGTAACTCACCGGGTTTCTGCACGTCGTAGAACCCGTCCTCATTGGCCTGCCAAATGTCGACTTTCGCTTGCCGTAAGGGCTTTCCATCCAGATCGGTCACCGTTCCGGTCACAACCAAAGGCGCGCCGCTGCCATGGCGTGCCACGTTTTCGCCATTCGGGTACGCAGGGCTTTCGACCATGTGAAAGGGGCCCAATACGGTGGACTCAGTCGCCTCTGCGGGTTTTCGGTTGTTGATAGCGTCAACCAGTGTCGAGACCCCGAAGACATCTGAAAGCAGAATAAACTCCTGGCGGACGTCGTCGCATTTTTGTCCGACCTCGGTGAGGAACTCGAGCGCTTGCATCCATTCCGCGGTCGTTGGCTCAACCTCGCGGATAAGGGCGTGCAGGTGGCGCACAATTGCTTCGGAAACTTCCTTGAGGCGCGGGTCGGGGCAGTCTGCGTAGCGGCTGAGGACTTCGGCCGTTGCGTTCTCTTCGGTGAAATTTCTGGTCATTTTTTGATCTCCTTGATTGCGTGAGAATTGATGTCTTGGTTCGTCCGGAGCACGTCAGTGATCTGCTTCGAAGCGGCTTCAAGCATCGGCACGATGGTGTCGCGGAGCCGCTTGGACGGGTATCGAGTTGGGGTCGAACTGAAATTGAGGGCGGCAAGCGTTGCGCCCGTCGGTGCGAAGACGGGAACCGCGACAGAGATCAGATCTTCTTCAAGCTCTTGATCAACGATCGCATAGCCATTTGACGCGACGCCGCAGAGCGTTTCCAATAGAACTTGCCTGTCTGATAATGAAAAACGTGTCCTGCGCGGGAGCTCGGTCTGGTTGATCAACGCGGTCAGCCTCTCCGGTACGAGGTTGGACAGAAGAACGCGACCCATCGAGGTATGGACAGCAGGCAGCCGACTGCCGACTTCGAGGTGGACGGAAAGCACACGGCGGCTTGGCGCGCGCGCGACGTAGACGATATCCTGACCATAGAGGGTCGACATTGAGCAGGCTTCGCCCGTCTTTTCAGACACATGCTTCATGGGCGGACGCAACGCTTCCCAGAAGGGTTCAGTCACAATTGGGCTTATGGCAAGTTCAGCAAGCTTTGGTGTCGGCAAGAACCACTTTTGGTCTTGGCGCAAGATGTCCATGTCGCAAAAGGTGAGCAGAAGCCGGCGGGCGGCAGCTCTACTGATTTCAACATCTTTGGCCGTCTCCGCAATCGTACACCCAAAAGGTCTTGAAGCGACGAATCCTAACACAGACAACCCCTTGATAAGAGTTACACTTCGTTCGGGTGAGACAACGTGCAGACCCATTTCTAGAACCTGCCGAACCGGAATGTCAGCACGCCGACAAGTGCCAGACCCACACCCAGACATCTGCTGAGTGTCATTGGCCGCTTAGGCGTGCCGAACAGCGCAAAGTGATCCGCAAACGATGCAGCGGCGAGCTGGCCGGTGACGACGATCATTAGAAAGAGCGCGATGCCCATGATTGGTGCAATGGTTATGCCCGCAGTCACAAAAGCCGCTCCTGCAAGCCCGCCTAGCCAGACCCACCAGGGGGCTGAGGCAATCGCTGGCCCGATTGGCGCCCGATCCTGCAGAAAGGCGAACGGCAGAACGATCGCTGTGCTTACCAGCAACGAAAACAGAACAGCGGCGAAAGGGGACGCAAGACGACGGCTGACTTCGGCGTTGATTGCAGGTTGTACGCCAATCAGGACGCCACACGTCAGGGCAACAGCAATGCCAAACAAAAGCATCAGGGCAGGCTTCTTTCTTTGGAGAGTTGAGGCAATCATGGCATCAGCCAAAAGAGCGAGATCATCGGAAAGGCCGTCAGGATCAGCATCACGACCGCCATGATCAGCACGTATGGAAATGCGCCCCTGAATATCGCCGTCAGCGTTACGTCATCCGTCGCGAGCGTCGCTTTGACGACGTAGACGGTGATGCCGAAGGGGGGCGTCAGCAGCCCGATTTCGACCGCGATGATAGTGACGATGCCAAACCATATCAGCGGATCGCTGGCGACGATGCCTTGTGTGATCTCGGGCACGATGCCGACCACGAGAGGCACGACGATCAGGATGATCGAGGTGGAGTCGAGGAACATGCCCAGCAGAATGATCACTGCGAAATAGCCAAGCATGAAACCCCAGAACGAAATGCCTTGCTCAAGAAAGACCGAGACGATTGCGTTGGGGATGCCGGACATCACGAGCATTTTTGTGAAAGCGGCTGCTGCGATGATCAAAAGTAGGATTGTGACCGAAATCACGCCGGTTTCTTTCATTACGAGCCATAGTTTTGTCCATGTAAGTGAGCGGCGGGCGACAGCGACGATCAGTGTTGTCGCAGCACCGACTGCGCCCGCCTGTGTCGGTGTGAAAACGCCACCGTAAATCCCGCCGAGCACCACAAAAACCAGAAAGAAGATGGGGGCCAGGGCACGAATTACCTCGCCGCCCGATACGGGTGCGATGTCTTCTGCGATGTCCGGGCAGCCAACTTTCTCCGGCGCAAATCGCGCTGCGAGATAGATGAACAGACAAAATGAGATAGCGAGCAACAGCCCCGGCAAAGTGGCTGCGATGAACAGACTTCCGACGCTCGTTTCGGTCACGAAGCCATAGATAATCAATAGCAGACTGGGCGGTATCAGCATGCCGAGGACGGATGATCCAGCGACAGTCCCGGCAGCGAAGCCCGACGAATAGTGATGCGCGGTCATTTGAGGAACTGCTACGCGGGTAAAGACGGCGGCAGAGGCAATGGAAATGCCGGTGATCGCCGCGAAAACAGTGTTTGCGGCCACAGTTGCGATGGCCAGACCGCCGTAAAGGCGTCGCAATAGTGACGCGGCAACGCGGTAGGCGTCCTTGCCCAAATCCGAAGCGTCAACGAGCAGCCCCATCAATACAAACAGAGGAACCACGCCAAAATCGAATTTATTGATCGTGCCTGTTGCCGCAGATCTGATGGTTTTTAGGGCAAGGGTTGGATTTTCGCGGATCAACCAGACGCCGACCAAGGCCACCAGCATCATGGCTACCGGGATGTGTATGCCTAGAAGGATCATGAGCACCATGGCCACGACACCGATCACGCCGATCCCGATGCGCCCGATATCAGGAGCCACCCAGACCGCGATGCAAATCAGCAAGACCAGTCCGAACGGAACAATTGCGGCCTTCACGGCCTTCTCCGCAAGGATTGCGTGCGCCAGACGAATGGACTGAAACCCGAACTCAAGTGCGGTCATGGTGACGCCCAGAAGGATGATCGCCTTGATCGGCCACACCTGCATCGTAAAGATGCCTTGGGTTCCGATGAACTCACCTTCAAGTAGGGCCGAACGGGTGGGATCTATCAGCATCCATGCGAGAGCAGCGAAGATGCCCAGACCGCAAAGACAGAATATCAGGTTCAGCGCCAACCCCAGGTGCGGCGTCTTGATTTCCAGCGTCGAGATTAGAAAATCGGCCCGCGTCATGCGTTTTTCGAACAGCGTATGAGGTAGCTGGGCAAATACAACGGCAACGATCGAGGCGCCGGTCAATTCGACGACGCCGTAAAGCGGGCGTGAGAACACCTTTAGCCCGATTACATCCGCGCATATCATTAACATTATGACAAAAATCCATAGGGTCGCGCCAGCCGCCAGCATCGCGGCGATGTAGGAGAACCCGAGATGCAGCGACCCGAACCATTTCGGCTTTTCAAGAGCTATCGGGTTTGTTGGATCAGATTGGCGATGTAGCAGAGTGGGTGTGCGCGACATGTGATTTCCTTTCGAGCCGTTTTGGCCCCGCAGCAGGGAGTTACTGCGGGGCCGAGGAAGGCCGCGCTACTGGTCCCAGTTGCGGCCTGGCTCGACTCCGGCGGCGCGAACGGCCGCCATATAGGCTGCCAGCACTTCCGGGCCTGCGGAGTGACGTGCAGCCCAGTCGCCTGCCAAGTCCGGCAGGCTTCTGATCCATTGTTGGCGGTCCTCGGCGGACATCTCCGAAACGGTCACGTCCGGATCATCACGCATTGCCTGAAGGAACTGGTCGTAGCGTCCCTGAACCTGTTCGGCGTGCAGGATCGCGTACTCAGCTCCAAGTTCGCGCAAAACACTCTGCACATCTTCCGACAGGCCATCCCAGGAATCCCGGTTGAACGAAAGGCCCCCGGTATATTGAGCACCAACACCGACGAGCGTCACATAGGGCGCGACCTCGTGAATCTTGTTGGGGTAGGTCCCTGTGATGATGGAGATTACTCCGTCGGCAACCCCAGTCTGAAGCGAGTTGTAATATGTAGGCAAAGCACCGTTGACTGGGACGGCACCGATGGCCGACATCCAATTCCCCGATGGCCCCGGTGCCAGGATCTTGCGGCCTTCGAGGTCAGCCAGAGAGTCTACGGGAAAGGTCGTCAGCAAGTGGTATGTTTCAACGCCTGATGCGCCAAGAAAAACCTGGCCGCGATCCTCCCAAGACTGCGCCATAGCTGGGGTGTTTTCGTTGAGATCATTCATGATCGCCATCAAAGTCGGTTGGTCATCAATGACGAAGGGTGCGTAGTAGGTAATCGTTTGCAGCGGCATCTTGGATTCTTCCCACAGACCCGCACCGACCCAACCTGCATCTACAAGGCCATCTTCAACTGCCTCGAGCGTGTCTTGAAACCCGAATAATGCGCCGCCGTAGCTTTCGGTCCACTCGACACGATCTTCTGATCCCATTGCTTCGAGCCGTGCGTTCGTCTGCCCGACAACGTGTTCAGACAGCACGCCGACCCAAGGAACGACCGTTGGATGGCTGGATCCCATTGTCAGATTGAATGTCTCTGCGAACGCAGTTTGAGCAGACACGGCGATGGTCGCCGCCAAAGCGGTTTTAAGTAACATTGTTTCCTCCCTTGTTCGATATACGAACGATTATTTGTTTATGTAATGATGTTGACAAAAAAAGAATCGTCCGTCAAGAACGATTACTACAAAAATAGCAAAACTGCTGAACCTGCCCAAAAGTTCGGCAGATTAAAATGTTCGATTATCGAACAAAAGTGAGGAAAGACAAATGGATACCGATAAGCTGGACGCGCAGGCGCGCAACGATGTACGCGACCTGAGAGAGCGCATTTTGACGGCGGATCCGGCCACGCTGGACCTGCTGTTACGGGACGGTAGAACGCATTATGGATTTCAAGACCGCGATGTGAGCGATGACACTCTAAAAGAGCTCTACGACCTCGCAAAATGGGGTCCGACGAGCATGAACCAACAGCCGGGGCGCTTCGTCTTTGTTCGAAGTGCTGACGCGAAAGAAAAACTGCGTCCTGCGCTGATGGAACCTAACCAAGCGAAGATGATGTCCGCGCCGGTCACTGCGATCATTGCCTTCGACACCGAATTCTATGAACAGCTTCCCGCAGTGTTTCCACCCAACCCCAACGCGCGCGACATGTTCGCCGGGAACCCGGAGATGGCGGCTGGAAACGCCTTTCGCAACGGGTCCATGCAGGGGGCGTATTTCCTGATCGCTGCCCGCGCACTGGGTCTGGATACTGGGCCGATGTCCGGCTTTAACCCCGCCGCCGTCGACGAGGCTTTCTTGTCGGGCACGACTTGGAAGACCAATTTTTTGTGCAATCTTGGTTACGGGGACGAAGAAAAGCTGTTCCGACGGCTGCCCCGCTTGCCGTTTGACGACGTCGCCAAGATCATCTGAAAATCCCATGCCAAAGCTCGTACCACTTGCCGAAGCCATCCAAACGCACGTGAAGGATAGCATGTCCGTTGCGCTCGAAGGGTTCACACATCTGATCCCCTTCGAGGCCGGGCACGAGATCATTCGTCAGGGCATTCGTGAACTGACCCTGATCAGGATGACGCCAGACATTATTTACGACCAGCTCGTCGGCGTAGGCGCGGCCAAAAAGCTCGTGTTTTCATATGCGGGCAATCCTGGTGCGGGTCTTCTGCACAGGGTTCGCGACGCTGTCGAGAATGGCTGGCCAAACACGCTCGCGCTAGAGGAACATAGCCACGCCGCGATGGCAAACGCCTACCATGCGGGGGCGTCAAACATGCCGAGTGCAACCTTTCGCGGTTATCGTGGCACTGATCTTGTGACCGTCAACTCCAACATCTGCTTTGTGATGTGTCCGTTCACAAACGAACGCTTGGCTTGTGTCCCGTCACTCCGACCGGACGTCACCATTATTCATGCCCAACGCGCTGACCGCGCAGGAAATGTCATGATCGACGGTATCGTCGGTGTTCAGAAAGAAGCGGTCCTTGCGGCCAAGACTGCAATCGTCACCGTCGAAGAGGTGGTCGACGATCTGCGGGAGTATTCTGAGCTTTCCAGCAACGCATGCGTCCTTCCAAACTGGAGTATTGCCGCCGTTTGTCATGTGCCCGGCGGTGCCACGCCTAGCTATGCCACGGGGTTCTACCCCCGCGACAATGATTTTTACCTCGAATGGAGCAATATCTCGGCGGACCGTGACCGTTTCACGGCTTGGATCGACGCCAATGTACTGCAGACGCCTGTAGCGAAAAACACGTCGCACCTGACCGCAGGGGCCACGACATGACGGGCGTCTCACCAAAAGAATACATGACGATCGCCGCCGCACGGCTTTTGACTAACAACGATGTTTGTTTTGTTGGCATAGGCGCGCCTTCCGCAGCCTGTAATCTCGCGCGCCTGACCCATGCGCCCGACATCACGTTGATCTACGAGTCGGGAACGATAGCTACACGACCTGACCGATTGCCGCTGTCAATTGGCGATGGTGAATTGCACGATACGGCGCTAACAACAGTCTCTGTCCCGGAAATGTTTCACTATTGGCTGCAGGGTGGCCGTATATCCATCGGGTTTCTGGGTGCAGCGCAACTGGACCGACGGGGCAATCTGAACACAACCGTGATTGGGAGCTATGACGCGCCCAAGGTCCGCCTTCCCGGCGGCGGTGGCGCCCCCGAAATCGCAACGCAGGCCAAACAGGTCTTTATCATTGCGGAGCAATCCAAGCGTACCTTCGTCGACAAGATCGACTTTCTGACCAGCCTTGGACAGGGCAAGCCGGGCGAAAGCCGTGCCGCCTATGGTGTGCACACGCAGGGGCCGACTAAGTTGGTCACCGATCTTGCGATCTGGGAAATGCGCGACCTTGTGGGGCGAAATGTCATCGATCCGGCGTTTGAGGCTGCGCACGCTGAGTTCACCGTGATGTCCCTGCATCCCGGCGTCGCGCGTGATGATGTGGCGGCAAGCGTCGGCTGGACCCCGCAGTTTGCGCCCACAGTCGTGACAACGCCAACACCTTCACAAACCGAAATTGAGACACTGCGCGCCCTGCACGCACGCTCGGCCAGCGCAAAAAAGGAATGACAGACCAATGCAAGCTTTCACATATGAGCCGCAAAAATCGCGTGTCATCTTCGGCTCAGGCACTGTCGCCGCAATACCGGAGGAAGCCGGCCGCCTTGGGTTAAAGCGCCTTTTGGTTCTCTCGACACCCGAACAGGCAGATCAGGCGGAGACCGTTGCCAAATCGGCAGGACAATTGGTCGCTGGCATATTCTCAAAAGCGGCGATGCACACGCCAACAGAAGTTACCGAGAACGCGATGGAGGTGATGAAGTCGCTGAAAGCGGATGGCATTTTGGCAATCGGTGGCGGGTCGACAATCGGTCTTGGAAAGGCCCTTTCAGTGCGAACTGGAAAGCATCAGATCGCAATCCCGACAAGTTATGCGGGGTCGGAAATGACCCCAATCCTAGGCGAAACAGCCAATGGCAAGAAAGTCACGCGGCGCGATCCGCGCATTCTTCCCGCTTCGGTCATTTACGACGTGGATTTGACACTCAGTTTGCCGTGGCCGATGACGGTGACGTCAGCGATGAATGCAATGGCCCATGCGGTCGAGGCGCTTTATGCAAAGGATCGCAATCCTGTTGTCGAAGTCTTGGCGGAACGTGGTATTGCCGCTTTTGGTCAAGCCCTCAGAACCCTGAAGACGACCCCAGATGATCTCGCCGCGCGCAGTGACGCATTCTTTGGTGCCTGGGCCTGCGGGACTTGCCTGGGACAGGTCTCCATGGCGCTTCACCACAAACTTTGCCATGTGCTTGGCGGTAGTTTCAACTTACCGCACGCAGCCACGCACACGGTCATTCTCCCGCACGCGGCAGCCTTTAACGGATCCGATGGGCGGCTGGCTGCGGTCAACCGCGCGTTGGGTGGAACACAACCGGGGCAGGCGCTTTATGACCTAGCCAGGGAGCTTGATGCGCCTCTGGCCCTGTCGGCGCTCGGATTTGCAGACGCCGATGTGCCCCGCGCAACCGACATAGTCATGGAGAACCCTTACTGGAATCCGCGGTCGTTTGATGCAGAAGATATCACATCCATTCTATCGCGCGCGCTGCACGGCGATCGTCCGGAGAGATGATGATGCAGGACGTCTTCATCTGCGACTATATCCGGACGCCTATTGGTCGCTATGGCGGAGCGCTGTCAGCGGTCCGCGCCGACGATTTGGCCGCCATTCCAATCAGAACACTGATGGAGCGGGCACCGCACATCGAATCTGCGCATATCGGCGAGGTCGTACTGGGATGCGCAAATCAAGCTGGCGACGACAACCGGAACGTCGCGCGCATGTCTTTGTTACTGGCTGGCCTGCCGGTTTCAGTGCCAGGAACCACGCTCAATCGGCTGTGTGGGTCCGGGTTGGATGCCGTCATGTATGCGGCGCGGTCGATACAGACGGGTGCATACGATTTAGCCATCGCTGGCGGGGTCGAAAGTATGTCGCGCGCGCCCTTCGTCATGCCGAAGGCAATGACCGGGTTTTCGCGCAATGCCGAAGTATACGACACGACGATCGGATGGCGTTTCGTCAATCCTGAGATGCAGGCGGCGCACGGCGTGGATTCAATGCCGGAAACAGCTGAGAATGTAGCCGAGGCATTTAACGTTTCGCGCGAGGATCAAGACGCGTTTGCGTTCAGGTCGCAGCAGCGCGTCGAAATCGCACAAAAAAGCGGTCGGCTGACGAAGGAAATCGTGCCGGTCAGCGTCAAAGGTGGCAAAGGTGATGTGCGCATCGTCGATACCGACGAGCATCCAAGGCCTACCGCGCTCGACACGCTCTCAGGGTTGCGGGCACCGTTCCGAACTGGGGGGTCGGTAACCGCTGGAAATGCTTCTGGTGTCAACGATGGTGCCGCGGCATTGCTTTTGGCCTCACAAGAGGCCGTGAGTATTCATGGTCTTGCACCCATTGCCCGCATTGTCGGTGGTGCTACCGCCGGTGTGGAGCCGCGACTGATGGGTATTGGTCCCGCACCTGCGACGAAGAAGCTGTGCGACCAAATTGGGACGCAACCTTCTGACTTTGACTTCGTCGAACTGAACGAGGCATTCGCGAGCCAAGCGCTCGCGGTGCTCCGTAACCTCGGCCTTTCCGACGATGCGGGTCACGTAAATCCAAACGGAGGTGCCATCGCACTGGGACACCCGTTGGGGATGTCCGGCGCCCGCTTGGCGGGAACACTCGCACTAGAACTTAGGGCAAACGGCGGCGGCACTGGCCTTGCCACGATGTGCATCGGGGTGGGGCAGGGGATCGCCATGGCGCTGGAGGGCGTCTGACAACGAACCAAAGCAACCAACAATGAATTCTGGGAGGAAATCATGTTCACACGACGCAAAATTATCAAGTCCGGTATGGCTTCAAGCCTAACTTTGGCCGCTGGCGGACTGGCAGCCCCGGCTCTGGCACAGGGCGCGAAAATCAAGCTGGGCTATGTCAGCCCTCAATCTGGACCACTCGCGGCGTTTTCAGAGGCAGACCAATTCGTCATCGACACATTCTTGGCGTCGGGCGCCGATGCAAATTTTGAAGTGATCGTCAAAGATAGTCAGTCCAATCCGAACAGGGCTGCGGAGGTGGCGCGTGAGCTGATTATCGATGACGGGATCGATATGATGCTTGTTGCTTCGACACCAGAAACTACCAATCCCGTCGCGACAACCTGTGAAGCCGAGGAGATACCCGTCATCTCGACCCTCGCACCCTGGCAACCCTATTTCATTGGGCAGCAGGGGAACCCGGGCGATCCGGGATCATGGCGACCCTTTGATTTCAGCTTTCACTTTTTCTGGGGTTTAGAGGACGTCATCAGCGTCTTTACCGCGATGTGGAATCAACTTGAGACGAACAAAAGCGTCGGGGCGATTTTCCCAAACGACGGAGATGGCAATGCATGGGGCGACCCTAATCTAGGCTTTCCGCCGGTGCTTGAAGCACAAGGTTACCAACTGACCGATACCGGCCGCTATCAGAACCTAACCGACGACTTCAGTGCGCAAATCAATGCATTCAAGGCCGCGAACTGCGAAATCATTACCGGCGTACCGATCCCACCGGACTTCACCACATTTTGGACGCAAGCCAAGCAACAAGGCTACACGCCAAAGGCGGCTAGCATTGGCAAAGCTATCTTGTTTCCACAAGCAGTTGAGGCGCTAGGCGATCAAGGCCACAATCTGAGTTCCGAAGTTTGGTGGTCACCGTTCCATCCGTTCGATTCATCTCTTACTGGGCAGACTGCCGCAGGTGTTGCCGCGGACTACATGGCGGCGACGGGGCGACCGTGGACGCAGCCAATTGGATTTGTCCATGCTCTCTTCGAGATGGCTTCAGACGTCATGGCTCGAGTTGATGATAGCGGTAATGTCGACAAAGTGGCCTCCGCTATCGCCTCCACCGAATTGAAATCGGTCGTCGGGCGTATCGCATTCGATGGTGCAGGCCTGCCGCCCTTTGCGGCACAGAATGTGGCCAAAACACCCCTCGTGGGTGGACAGTGGCGGCTCCAGAATGATGGCTCCTATGAGTTGGTGATCGTGGACAACTCGGACCATACCGACATCCCGACCGCAGGAACAATGGAAGCAATCGTTTGACCAACGGTCAGGGCGGGTTTCGGCCCGCCCCTCGAGGGAAACAGCCATGATTTTATCGCTTAAGAACGTGTCCAAGTCCTT
This sequence comes from uncultured Tateyamaria sp., assembly GCF_947503465.1. Lineage (NCBI taxonomy): Bacteria > Pseudomonadati > Pseudomonadota > Alphaproteobacteria > Rhodobacterales > Roseobacteraceae > Tateyamaria > uncultured Tateyamaria sp. The sequence goes on from NZ_CANNDN010000005.1 coordinate 53,328, forward strand.
TGGTGCGCTGACCGTCTCGGATGATGTCAGCTTTGATGTGCCGGCCGGGCAGGCCTTGGGCATTATCGGGCCAAATGGCGCGGGCAAGTCGACGTTGTTTAACTTGATCACAGGCAATTTGCGCGCCAACGCGGGCAGCGTTCATTTCGAAGGCCGCGATGTAACAAACGTTTCCGCGATGGAACGTTGTCTGACGGGAATTGGCCGGTCTTTCCAGATCCCACAGCCTTTCGGGACCCTCACGGTTTATGAAAACCTTGTCGTCGCCGCCACGCATGGCCGCAACCTTTCTGAGACCACCGTGCTTGAAGACTGCGTCGACATTCTGAAACGCACCGAATTGATCGAACGGGCCAATACGCCCGCGTCTCACCTGTCTCTGTTGGAACGCAAGCGCCTTGAGCTGTCGCGCGCGATGGCCACGCAACCCAAGTTGTTGTTGCTCGACGAGATCGCAGGCGGCCTGACCGAGGGTGAATGTCAGGCCCTGATTGCCACCATCAAGGACATCCACGGCCAGGGCGTGACGATCATCTGGATAGAGCATGTCCTGCACGCACTGACTTCAGTCGTCGAACGATTGCTGGTTCTGGACTTTGGCAGGGTCATTGGTATCGGCGATCCAGACGAAATCATGGCCAGCAAGCAGGTTCAGGAAATCTATCTGGGGATTGAAGTCTGATGGCCCTGTTGCAAACGGATGAACTGATTGCCCACTACGGTGATTTTCAAGCGCTCTTCGGGGTGGATATCACGCTGAACGAGGCCGAGGTTGTTGCGATCATCGGTGCCAACGGAGCGGGTAAAACGACGCTTATGCGGTCAATCTCCGGTGTGCTCAGGAATGCCGCGCAAGCCATAAAATTTGACGGAGCGGCAATTGGTGATCGACCCGCCGATGAGATCATGGCTAAAGGCCTGGCCATGGTGCCCGAAGGGCGCAGGCTATTCCCTTCACTCAGTGTAGAAGAAAACTTGCTGATCGGTGCCTATGGTCGCAAGGGCGAAGGGCATTGGACCCTGGATACGGTTTACAATCTTTTCCCAATCTTGCGCGCCAAGCGGACAAATCCGGGCACTGCCTTATCCGGCGGCCAGCAACAAATGGTGGCAATTGGACGCGCGCTGATGAGCAACCCTCGTGTTCTTTTGTGTGATGAAATCAGTCTTGGCCTCGCCCCCGTAGTGATCAAGGACATCTACAAAGCAGTGCCCGCGATCAAGGCTGCCGGTGCCTCGCTGATCGTAGTTGAACAGGACATCGGGCAAGCCATGGCAGTGGCTGACCGGGTCTATTGCATGATGGAAGGGCAGGTCACGCTGTCGGGAACGCCGGCCAGTCTGAGCCGAGACGCCATTCATGATGCCTACTTTGGAGCAGTAGCATGATTTGGGTCGATACAATCGCACAAGGCATACTTTTGGGCGGGCTCTATGCATTGTTTGCGGCCGGGCTCAGCTTGGTTTTTGGAATAATGCGGCTGGTCAACTTGGCGCATGGCGATCTGATCGTGATGGGGGCCTATCTAATCCTTGTCTTGGTCACGCTATTGGGCCTTTCCCCATTCATCGCTGTGCTGGTTGCAATGCCTTTGATGTTTGCGCTTGGGTGGGGGCTCCAAAAACATCTGCTGAACCGGACGCTGGGCGATGACATCCTACCGCCTCTGTTGGTGACCTTCGGTCTTTCCGTCGTTTTGCAGAACGCCCTGCTCGAGGGCTTCTCAGCCGACAGTCAGCGGCTTCCTACCGATATGCTAACCACAGCATCCGTTCAGATCGGGTCAATCGCGCTTGGTGTTATGCCGCTCTTGACCTTCGCCTCGGCGATATTGGTGATTATCTGTTTGAATCAGATCTTCTACCGTACGTCGCTCGGCCGCGCCTTCCGCGCCACTTCCGATGATCCGGTGACGGCAAGCCTGATGGGCATCAAACCAAACCAGGTTTTCGCCGTTGCGACCGGCATTGCGATGATCATCGTCACGATTGCGGCGCTCTATCTTGGCCTGCGGTCCAACTTTGATCCGAACATCGGCCCCGCGCGCCTGATCTATGCCTTCGAGGCTGTGATCATCGGCGGGCTTGGATCACTTTGGGGGACGCTGATCGGAGGGATCATCATTGGTGTCGCCCAAACAGTCGGTGCCGCAATCAACCCCGAATGGCAGATCCTGGCAGGGCATATCGCGTTCCTCGTGGTTCTCTTGATCCGCCCGCGTGGACTCTTTCCAAGGGCAAATGACTGATGACCTATTTCGTGCAAACCCGCACTACTATCTCTGGTGTCTCGACGGCGCTAGGGGCTGCCATCCTGTTTTGCTTGATCTTGCTGCCCTTTTTTGCAGGTCGCGGTCTGATCCAGGACATGTTCACGATCCTTACGATGCTGGTTCTGGCGCAGTTGTGGAACCTGTTGGCCGGCTACGGCGGCCTAGTCAGCATCGGCCAGCAAGCCTTTGTTGGCATGGGTGCCTATACGCTGTTTGGTGTGGTGATCCTTGGAGGTGTGGATCCGGTGGCGGCAACCCTCTGTTCCGGTCTCGGAGCGCTTGTCATTGCGGTGCCCACGGCCTTCTTCGCCTTCCGTTTGAACGGCGCATATTTCGCCATCGGCACCTGGGTCATCGCTGAGGTTGTTCGTCTGCTGGTGGCGCAATGGAAGGTCCTTGGCGGCGGGACAGGCACGTCATTGCCGCGCGATGCGACCGGTAACATGTGGTTTGTCGACGGCATCAAGGCGCTGCTGAATATCAAAACCTCGGCCGCGCGGGATGTATTGGCCTATTGGCTGGCACTTGCCCTCGCGGTCGCTACGATCGCGGGGATATACTGGCTGTTACGGACCCGCCGAGGCCTAGCACTTGCCGCTGTACGCGACAACATCGAGGCCGCCAAATCGGTGGGTGTGGATGCCGCGCGCATGAAATGGGTCGTGTTCCTGACCTCTGCTTTTGGCACGGGTCTCGCAGGTGGGCTTATCTATATGCAAAAGGCCCGCATCAGCCCCGATGCAGCCTTCAGCGTCACCGACTGGACGGCCTACGTGATCTTTATCGTGGTCATCGGGGGCATTGGTACTATCGAAGGCCCAATCCTTGGCGTCCTGATTTTCGTTGTCCTGCAATCGCTTTTGGCAGATTTCGGCAGTTGGTATCTCCTCAGCCTTGGGCTGCTTGCGATTGTCATCATGCTCGTTGCGCCGCGCGGCCTTTGGGGGCTGCTGTCAGAGCGTACAGGACTCCACATCTTTCCCGTTCAACGTCGTTTGCACGGGCTCGGCCTTGAGACATCGGAGGAGTAATCATGGCAGATATCCAAACAGAAGTTCTTATCATCGGGACCGGACCTGCGGGTTCTTCCTTGGCTGCGCTGCTGGCCACGCAAGGCGTCGAAACGCTTGTCATCAACCGTTACCGCTGGCTTGCGAATTCCCCGCGGGCCCACATCACCAATCAACGGACAATGGAGGTTCTTCGCGACCTTGGCCATGATGTTGAGGAGGAGGCCTACATTCACGCAACTGAGCAAGAGTTAATGGGCCAAAACGTGTTTTGCTCGTCGCTTGCAGGAGAAGAACTAGGACGTCTGCCCGCATGGGGGACACATCCTCTTTCGAAGGCAGAACACCAGTTGTCCAGCCCGTCGCTCATGAACGATCTACCGCAAACCCTGATGGAGCCGCTGTTGTTCAAGACCGCGTGCGCGCGTGGTGCGCAGGCGCGCATGTCCTGCAACTACCTGTCGCATGTTCAGGATGAAGACGGCGTCACAACAACAATCGAAGATCGCCTTTCAGGCAAAACATTTACTGTCCGGTCCAAGTATCTTGTCGGTGCTGACGGGGCGAATAGTAAGGTCGCAGAAGACTTGAACCTTCCTTTGGAAGGCAAAATGGGGGTATCGGGATCGATCAATTTCTTGTTCAAGGCCGATCTAACCCGGTTTGTCGCGCACAGGCCTTCCGTCCTTTATTGGGTCATTCAGCCTGGTTCTGATGTTGGTGGTATTGGGGCAGGCGTGGTGCGAATGGTGCGCCCTTGGAATGAATGGCTGGCGATCTGGGGTTATGATATCGCCGAAGGTCCACCAGACCTGTCCGATGACCAGGCCAAGAAAATCATTCGGGATCTTGTCGGCGATCCCGATCTCGACGTCGATTTGAGAGAGGTCAGCTATTGGACCGTCAACGATGTCCATGCAACACGCCTTCAAGAAGGACGTGTGTTCTGCGTCGGTGATGCCATTCACCGTCATCCTCCGACAAACGGTCTTGGATCAAACACCTCTATTCAGGATTCCTTTAATCTTGCGTGGAAACTGGCCGCCGTCTTGAAGGGAGCGGCTGGCTCAGGGTTGCTCGACACCTACACAGACGAACGCGCACCTGTCGCAAAACAGATTGTGGCACGCGCCAATAAATCGATCGGCGACTATGGGCCGATCTTTGCTGCACTTGGCCTGACCGAGACAAATGATCCCGCAGAAATGCAGGCAAACATGGACAAGCGAGCGGCGGATACTGTTGAAGCTGCCAAACAGCGGTCAGACCTCAGGATAGCTATCGCGAACAAGCGATACGAGTATGACGCCCACGGTGTTGAGATGAACCAGCGGTACTCGTCCTCTGCAATATTGCATGATGGCTCTGCAGGCCCTGCCCTTGGTTCCGATCCTGAACTTCATCACCAGCAAACGACCTTTCCCGGCGCACGAGTCCCTCACGCTTGGGTTTTCGATGCCTCCGGTCAAAAAGTTTCCATTCTCGATCTCTGTGGAAAAGGTGGGTTCACCCTATTGACCGGCAATGGGGGAGGCGCCTGGATCGATGCGGCAGAAGATTTCTCGCAACAGTCCAAAGTCGATTTGCGGAGTTTCATGATTGGTCCGAAACGCAACTTTCAGGATCATACAGGCGATTGGGCGCGACTTTGTGAAATCGAGGACGATGGCTGTTTGATTGTACGTCCGGATCATCATGTTTGTTTCCGCGCAAGAACCATGGTGCAGAACTCAGAAATGACCTTACGGGACGTTATGATGCGGGTGCTTTGCCAAGTATGACTGCCAGCTTCAGGCGGGTCGTTTCCAAATCAGTATCTCTATTCACATCTCAGGCGCGGAGCAAATGCCGCGTCTGACTCAAAATTTGTATCACAGACCACACAGGCATCTTGAGAACTGTACCAGAATGCCAACGCGGACCCGTTGCGCACGCATGCGAGGGGTGAGACCAAAGCTGACATTTGTTCGGAATGCGAACAAGTAATAGCTGTGCGAAGGTCGATCTCATTTCTAGTGGGAGAATTTTTCTATTATATATCAATATTTTAATGAGATCAATATTGTAATAAAGTAAATTACTTTTTTACATTGACAGCTGCCCCTCTGTTCGAACAGAGTTGTGTTGCGCTCACTACAAAATGAGCATTGGGAGGAGAAAAAAATGTCCAGAACTCTGCTTCGGCCGAGCCGAAGAGCTTTTGTCACCGCCATAGGTGCCACGCCGTTAACTTTTGCTTTGCCGACTTATTTGAGGGCGCAAAGTGCTGATCTCAAAATAGGAGTCGTCGCCCCGTTGACCGGCGTCCTATCGCCAACAATTACCGGCATTGACCATGTTTTTGGCCGGGTACAGGAAACCCTTTCTGCCGGTATCGAGACGGCGTCCGGCATCCGCACCATTTCACTGGTCGTGAAAGACAGCCAGTCGAGCCCGAACCGGGCATCCGAAGTCACCAGCGACCTGATTCTGAACGAAGAAGTGGATATCATCGTCACATTCATGGCGCCGGACACGGTCAATCCCGTAGCTGATCAGTGCGAATTGAATGAGGTGCCTTGTATTTCGACATTAATGCCATGGCAGACTTTCTATTACGACCGCGGTGCGACGGATGAGAAAGGGTTCGACTGGACCTACCACCACTTCTGGGGCATCGATCAGGTCATCGATGTGTTTACTGATCTATGGTCGCAGGTGGACACCAATGGCAACGTCGGCGCGCTGTGGCCCAGCACTGGCGACGGGCTGGCCTGGGCAAATTCGGAAACAGGGTTTCCACCCGCGCTTGCCGCCCGCAACTTCAATCTGACGGATCCAGGGCGTTATCGGCCGCTGACCGATGATTTCAGTCAGATTATTTCAGATTTCAAAGCCAATGAGGTCGAGATCGTAACAGGTGTGGCGCTGCCGCCGGATTGGACCACGTTCTGGACACAGGCCGCGCAGCAGGGCTTTGAAGCAAAAGTCGCCTCGACGGGTCAAGCCTTGGTCTTTCCTGCCAGTGTCGAAGCCCTTGGTGATTTGGGCAACAATCACTCATTCGACTTGTTCTGGCATCCAGATTTCCCGTTTACTTCGACAATCACGGGCCAAACTGCCCGAGAATTCGCCGATGACTATATGCAGTCGACGGAACGTCAGTGGATCCAGACAATGGGTTCCATACATGCGGTGCTCGAAGCGGCGGTACGGTGCTTGCGGGACAGCGACGGAACGCGCAGTGGCACACGCGATGTGTTAGCCACATTGCAAATGGAAACCATCGCCGGTCGCATCGATACTCCAGCAGGCCCGGTCAAGAACGTTGCTCTGACACCATTGACGGGCGGGCAATGGCGCCAGGTGGACGGACCACACCCCTATGAGCCGGTAATTGTCAGCAATATCGTCAATCCGGAAATCCCGGTGACTGGAGAGGCTCTGCCGATCTAATCACAGTCATGCGGCGGCGCGAACGAATGTCCGCCGCACGTTCCCAAACAGAAATCATTTCAGACCGCAAGTTCACAGGAAAGGAACGCGCAATGGCTCGTTTGCAAGGAAAACAGGCCCTGATCATCGGTGGGGCACAAGGCATTGGCGCTGCAACAGCAGAACTGTTCGCAGCCGAAGGGGCAGACGTCGTCGTTGCCGATTTGAAATTGGACGGCGCTCAAGCCGTATCAGATAGAATCAAGGCGCTTGGGCGAAAGTCCGATGCGGTTCAGATCGACGTCAGCAATTCGGAAAGCGTAACCAATGCGCTTGCCGAAGCGGGCAAGATACTGAGTGACCTCAGTATTTTCGTCAACACTGCTGGCATCATCGGCTCGGTCCCGGCCATGTTGGACATGGAGGAAGCCGAATACGACACAGTCACTAATGTGAATGCCAAGGGCATGTGGCTGGCCATGCGCGCTCAGGCAAGGCACCTGACAAACGCGAAACGCCCGGGCAGTATCGTCAACATCGCCAGCATCATGGGCATCATTGGCCAACCCGGCATGACGGCCTATGGCACGTCCAAGGCATCCGTGGTCAGCCTGTCCTATAATGCAGCACTCGAACTTGGGCCCCAGGGTGTGCGGGTTAATTCCGTTCTGCCGGGCAACGTCAAAACCGATATGATGCGGCAAGTCGTTCCGACCGACTTTGAAGCTGTGTTGGTCGAACAAAACCCCATGCGCCAACTGGCCGATCCAGTCGATATTGCCGAGGCTTGTCTCTGGCTGTGCAGCGATGCGTCAAGAATGGTTAACGGTGCGTCCATTGTTGTGGATGGCGGCGTCTCGAATGCGTGGTTTGTGTGATGGGACAGTCTTCAATTACCGATTTCGACCTCGCTTTCAACAATATCGCCATTGCTGTCAAAGACATTAAGACAGCCGTAAAATGGTATGGAGATGTGCTGGGATTTGAGCTGGTTTCGGAAACCTATTTCGAACCGATCGAAGCCAACATAGCCTTTATCAGTCGACCCGGCCTGTCGCTCGAACTGGTCAACCCGAAATCTGTGGAAACAGTGCCGGAGTTGTTGGTCGACCCACCTGCGCATGTCGGTTTCGCGGGCTACAAGGCCATCGTATTTGACGTTGATGATCTCGCGGGCTTTACACAGCATCTGCGTAGCCACGAGGTAACCATCCTGTGGGCCGAGCAGGCCTTGAACGACGAAGGCCTGAAGTCGACCCTGTTCCGGGATTTTGATGGTAACCTGATTAACGTGTTCAACCGCACCTGATCATCCCAATGACGCCGCTGCTGGAATCTCAAAAGCTGTACGTCGCCTATGGTGATATGGTTGCCGTGCACGGTATTGACCTGGTGCTTCGCCACGGCGAAGCGCTGGCGATTATCGGTGCCAATGGTGCCGGCAAGTCCACCTTTCTCAAGGCAGTGACAGGGTTGCAATCATCAAGAAGCGGAACTGTACTATACGATGGCGCACCAATAGAGGCATTGCATCCTCGGCGCATCTTTCGCAAGGGTATCGCGCTGGTCCCCGAAGGCCGCCGGCTTTTTTCCTCTCTGACAATCGAGGAAAATCTGCGCCTTGGGCAGATCGGTTCGGGCCGAACTGGGAATTGGGATCTAGAACGGGTCTACGCACTTTTCCCCGCCCTGAGGGAAAGGCGCACGCTCTACCCCTCCGATTTATCGGGCGGTCAGCAACAGATGGTCGCAATCGGCCGGGCGCTTTTGTCCAATCCGGAAGTGCTGATATGCGACGAAATCTCGCTCGGCCTGGCCCCGTCGGTGATCAAGGACATCTATGCGGCGCTCGAAACGCTCAAGGGAAAGATGGCAATGATCGTTGTCGAACAGTCGCTCGAAATGGCGCTATCGCACTCTGATCGCTTCTATTGCCTGATGGAGGGACGTGTGAAACTGACCGGACGTTCAGCAGAAGCGCAACTGGATCAAGTTAAGCAGGCCTATTTCGGAAGCACAACCGATGCGTGATACTCAAGTAGCTGGTACCGCATTGTCTCTCAGGAATGTTTGCAAACGGTTTGGAAAAACCATCATCGCAAACGATTTATCGATGGATTGCGCTCATGGCGAGCTTGTGGGCGTCATCGGTCCCAATGGTGCTGGGAAAAGCACGCTATTCAATTTGATATCGGGAGATATCGCTGTCGATTCGGGGGAAATTGAGGCCAACGGCCAAATTGTCACGGCACTCAAACCTTTTGAACGCAATCGGTTGGGCGTCGCACGTTCCTATCAGGTGCCCAAACCTTTTGGCCGCATGAGCGTCGCTGAAAACCTGGAAGTATCCGCGATTTTTGGTGCCGGATTGCGACGTTCAGACGCCAGGAGTTGGGTCGATGAGGTCTTGTCTCTGTCAGGTTTGCAGGCGCAGCGTGATTTGCTGGCTGGAAGTCTTCCTTTGCTCGTGCGGAAACGACTGGAACTGGCAAGGGCGGTCGCAACCAAGCCGGCGATCTTGCTTCTGGATGAAATCGCCGGTGGCCTCACGGACGCAGAAGTCGATGATCTCGTATCGATCATCCGCGCCATAGCCAGCCAGGGCGTGACTATACTTTGGGTCGAACATGTGCTGCGTGCACTAACAAAGGTGGCTGATCGGGTGCTTGTTTTGCATGGGGGAACCTGGATTGCCGACGGTGCGCCGGAGGCGGTGATGATCGACCCTGAGGTGCAGCGCATTTACTTTGGAGCAGTGGAATAAGCATGATCATTTCATTGACAAACGCAGTCGTTCAGGGCGCGCTGCTTGGCTGTTTTTACGCCTTATGTGCGGCTCCTTTGGCAATCGCGTTTGGGATTATGCGCATCGTTAACATCGCCACTGGCGATATGCTGGTTCTGGCCGCTTTTTCAGTGTTGTTCCTGTCGTCCACGGCGAATATCCATCCAACACTGGCCCTTGTGGGCGTTGTGGTTTTGATGGCCGCCCTTGGCTACCTTCTTCAGCGGGGTATACTCAACTATACGCTTGATCCTGACATGATGCGCCCGCTCCTAGTAACCTTGGCCCTGTCATCAATTCTGCAAAACAGCCTCTTGATTGTCGCCAGTGGCGATTCTCGTAAGGTGTCCATCGGTGGCTTCGAAACCATGGGCCTCGAAATTGTTAATGGCTTGACGATCGGCCTCTTTCCGCTTGCAACCGCCATTGCGGCATCCCTGCTTATTTGGGCCACATCCCATCTCATTCATCGGACGGAGCTTGGCATCTTTTTTCGCGCGGCATCGGACGATCCAGACATTGCACGCGCATTTGGCATCAATGAACGTGACGTTTTTTCCAAAGCCTTTGCCGTCGTGGGTGTGTTGACCGCTATTGCCGGGGCTTTCCTGGCCGTTAAAACCCAATTCAATCCGTTCTCAGGAAACGATCGCCTGATTTACGCGTTTCAAGTGGTCGTGTTGGGAGGGCTCGGCAGTCTGCGTGGAGTGTTCCTGGGGGGCCTCATCCTTGGGGTTGCCCAAGGTCTTGGTGCATATTTCCATCCTTCCCTTCAGATTGTCATGGGGCACATGGTATTTGTGGCAGTATTGATATTCCGGCCCACTGGTTTCTTCGGCGCAAAAAGGAACTAGCGATGCATCACAAGTCATTCTTCGCCATCATCATCGTTTCAGTCACCATCGCGATTTTCGCCCCGATGTTCCTGGGGAGAGGTGATGTACGCCTGCTCACAGAGATATTCTTGGTACTTACCTTGGCTCAATTGTGGAACCTGTTGGCTGGCTATGGTGGATTGGTTTCCGTCGGGCAGCACGCATTTGTTGGCGCAGGCGCGTATGCCTTCTTTGTGCTTTGCGCCCAGTTCGGCGTGCACGTTGCTCCTGCCTTGCTGTTTGCTGGTTTCGTCTCCGGGTGTCTTGCCATTGGGATCTATGCCTTGGTCTCCCGCCTTGTTGGACCATACTTTTCCATCGGCACTTGGGTTGTAGCGGAAATAGTGTTCTTGGCCGTTCTACAGACCAATTACGTCGGAGGTGCCTCGGGTTTCAGCCTGCCACTCTCAAGCATTCGTGAATTCGGTGCTGCGGCGACCACGCGGGAATATGTCATCTACGCAACGGCAGGGATCATGTGTTTTGGAGTGTTATCAGGCAATTTCCTTTTTCTTCGGAGCCGCTTTGGCCTAGCCTTGACCGCCATCCGCGACGATGTCGCCGCTGCGCACAGCGTAGGCATCAACAGCGACCGCATCAAATTCATCTTATTCACATCTGTTGCAGTGCTAACTGGCCTCGTCGGCTCAATCATTTTCGTCCAAAATCTGCGAGTTTCGCCGTCTGCGGCGTTTAGCATGCAGGAATGGACCGCGACGATCATCCTTATTGTAGTGATTGGTGGAATTGGCCGTTTTGAGGGGCCTCTGGTGGGAGCGATGTTCTACTTCGCTTTGCGGGAGTTACTTGCCCCATTTGGTTCGGTATACATTATTGTAACTGGCATTGTTGCAATCTTAATCATAATAGTGTTTCCAGACGGTCTCTCCGGCAACATAGCCGCGATCTCACGCCGTTGGCTCAGAGCAGTGCGTCCCCTTTAGTGGGAGTGAAAACGCAGGCATTGATGAAAGAGGGGAAGCTAAACATGGCGTCAAATACCCGATTTGCGTTGTCGGTGCATACCTTGTGCTCGATAGCAGTCCATCATGGCAGAGCGGTGCCGTCGGAACGTATCGCAAAAAGTGCGGCAACAAACCCGGCAATCATCCGAAAATTGTATCAAACTCTTTCGGAAGCAGGGTTCATCCGATCTACTCAGGGGCCCGCAGGTGGCGCGCTCTTACAGAAGGACGCCGCCGAGATCTCTCTCAACGATGTTTATCGAGCGGTGGACGGTGGCGACTTTTTCCCAATGCATAGGTCTGTTCCGGACAAAAGCTGTTTTGTTGGCCGTAATATTCAAAAGCACCTCAAAGCCGCAACCGACTCAGCAGTTGCCGCCCTTGAGAATGAACTTCGAACTGTGAGTATCAAAGATTTGGCAGACGCGCTGGAACAAGGCGCTACCGAAACCGAGATTGCAGAGCTGGTGGAACGGCCATTTCCTGCAGGTCTGCAACGCATTTCCTAAGCCAAGCATCGCAACGATCACATTTGCCAATAGATCTGCAACGTCTTCAGTAGTTTACCTGTTCGAACCCGTAGCGTCCGCCTTGGTCGCTCCACTCGACGAAGACGGAACGATGATTGATGCTTGGGCAGTCTTATCCCAAATGATGTAAGCCGACATGGGCTTTTGGAAGTGTCTTTGATGATGATCGCGCCCAGGAAAAAACGCCCTGTGTTCCGTACGTTCCTAGACAGATAGTCGCCGAACGATTGCTGTCACCGTCGCGGCCGGATTCATGCTAGCGGGCATACGGAACATCAAATACGCGGATCGACCGAACGAAATTGAACTCTGGCTCGCTATATCGGACTGGCCATGAAATTTTGCATAAGCACGATTATCGGCCTTTGGTTCTCCCGGCGCGGCACATTCTAAACTGGGTTGCGACAAATCCCCTATCTTGCTGGAAAGCAAGGAGAATGAAGTTGGCCCACACAGAGCTAGGTTTGCGTGAACGACGCGCAATTGAAGACATGTTGCATGCGAAAGTGCCCGTGAGCAAGATTGCCGCTGAGATCGGAAGGCACCGCTCGACAGTGCATCGCGAGATCAAACGGAATCGGTATTACGATGACGAGCTGCCAAACCTGAACGGCTATTATGGCATGAATGCACAGAGATCAGCGGCGCAACGCCGTGCGCGCCGCCGCAAACTGGTGCGGTTCGAGGGTCTGAGGCAGCACGTGGTTAAGCAGCTGGAGATCGGATGGTCACCCGAACAGATCGCAGGCCGCATGCAATACGACGGTCAGCCTTTGCGCGTGAGCCACGAGACGATCTATGCTTTTGTTTACGGCCCAGATGGTCAGACTGAAGAATTGGCGCGCTATCTGCCGCATCGGCGCAAGAAGCGCCTACCACGACGCAGACGCACTCCGCGTGGCCTTGTTTTTCCGGCTGATCGGTCAATCCATGAACGCCCCGACTATGTCAAAACCCGTGAGACATTCGGCGAATGGGAAGGCGATCTGATGATCTTTGAGCGGGCACAGGGCAAGGCAAACGTCGCTTCCCTGGTCGAACGTAAGACCCGTTTCGCCGTTCTGTTTCGCAACAACGACCGCAGCACAACACATCTGATGAACCGGCTGATGGACGTGATGGAACCCCTACCCCAACCAGCCCGCAAATCTATCACGTTTGACCGAGGCATTGAGTTTAGGAACTGGCGCAAACTCAAACCGGGGATCGGAACCGAGGCTTGGTTTTGCGACCCACAGGCACCATGGCAAAAGGGATCGGTCGAGAACCTGAACAAACGGGCACGCCGCTATCTGCCACGGGATGCGCCCGTGGCCGCGCTCTCAAATCGAGATATGAAGTCGATTTGCGAGCGCTTAAATGGAACGCCTAGAAAGTGTCTGGGATGGCGCACCCCGACAGAAGCATTCAGGGAAGAACTCATGAAACTGAGATAGCGGAAACTGTCGCAACGAACCTTGAGAATCCACGCGCAGAGGCCACCCAGCCGAAAATCACCCTACCCCTCAACTGAGCAGTACGGAAAACAGGCGATGACAAACACGAAGCCCGAAATGGGAGCCCGGAGCACACCAGTACGGTGAGCGAGGACAAGCAAGAAGGCGTTAAGGTTGCTCGGCTGCTTTCCGAGCCAGGTGGCCGTGTCGTCGGCTTAGTGCACCTGTGGAACACAGCGGAGCTTTCGATCCTGTGGCTTTACGAAGCGCGCGAAGCCGAGGTGATTGATCCGCCCCTGCGACCTGAGATCCTTGAGAACGCACGGACTGCAAATGCGGATGCTGTGTTTGAGTATTTGGAAGCGCTTTCGAAAAGATCGCCGCAGTAAGCAGACTGACAAACGGGCAGCGTTATCTCGCAGGCAGCCATCAATAATATACATGACGTGACAATAATATATCAATGATGTAACCTTGGGTGAAACTCGACGTCCCAAGGAGTGCCCACATGGTCAAATTGGTCAATCGCATCGCAACGATCGCACTGCTTGGTTCTTTGATGTCAGTCGGGTTCCCGGACAGGCTCCGTGCTCAGACCTATCCGATCGACTGCGCCATCCTTCTGTGCCTTTCTGGTGGATGGCCCGCATCCGTCCCCTGCTCCCGAGCGCGTGCCGAGTTCATCCGCCGCATCACGCCTTGGCCGGTTGAGCCACCTCTACAGATCTGGCGCTGTCCGATGGCGGCGTCGTATTCGCCAGGAGCGGAACGAAGTCCGGCCGCTCGTCTCTACGACATCATGAACGAAGGGGATGAGACCCCCCTGCCCTACTCTTCTCCTCTTCCACAGACATCCTTATGGAGCGAAGTCATGCCAGCCGTCTTTCGAGGTGGCGCGACACCGCCCGATACTCTCCCAGATGGCTTCGCGCTGCAGTTCGTTCAAGAACGCGCCGACATCGACATCAGTGGGCCAGAATTCAATTTCGTCCGCTCAATCCGAGTTTATGACGTGCGCTACGCTAGACAGCGTGAATCGGGCCGGGATGGCGACTGCAACAGGACGGCAGTGGTTTCGCTCGGTACCTACGGAATCCAGGGTGACTTTTCGTGGTCACGCTCGTCGCCGACCGCCCTGCCCGCGGCGCACGTTGGTCTCGAGCGTTGGGGCGAGTCCTGTCCCAACATCTGGCATCGTTCTGTGTTCGTGGATTGGCGCGACTACGAGGGGAATTATGGGTTCGAGCAGGTGAACTACTGATTGAACCCCCTACCCTACCGAAGCTACCCTACCGAAGCCTAGGCATCGACAAAATCTAGGCGCTGCCTTTGGCCAACAGCTGAATGCAGCCCTTCGAAGTTGACGCCGCGAAAGTCTCAAAGGAGCCCTATTTGACCGATGCTGCAGAGCGGACAAATGTCCGCTCTGCAGTTCCTGTGAAGAACTGGCGAGTGCTAGAAATTGGTCGTCTATTCGATGCCAAGAGCAAACGGCGCGCCGTCTGGATCACACAGGATGGGGCTATGGGCTTGAACAGCTCCGCTGATAACCACAGAAGCCGGACGCGCCCCGTTGGTTTCGGCCGTACGGCAGGCATCAGAGACTGAAGCAACCTTGATGCACGGGACCCAAGCCGCGTTTGAACCGGCTGACCAAGACGCGGCATGTTGGTTTGCAACAAGAACGCCCCTAGGTCCGAGGAGAGCGACACGATTCTTGTCTGTCGCGGGAGAGACTTGCCATCCGAAGAGTTCGGCATAGAACGCTTGCGGGAAGTCAGTGCCGTTGCTGACGTACACTTCTGGGCCGAACTGCTGACGCGGCACAGGAAAGCTGTGCCGAGACAGTGAAATCCCCACTAGAGCACCGAGCGGATCGCGGACGAGTGCATTGCGACCGACACCCGGCACTTCGAATGGCTCCCGAACGATCTTACCTCCGAGCGTGCCGACGCGTTTGATCGCTACGTCGACATCGGGGACTTCGATGTATGCGGTCCAGCCATTTTCCTGCTCGGCAGGCGTCTCGGCCAACCCGGCACCAGCTTCGTCACCAGATAGGGCAAGGATGAAATCCTTCTCGCCGCCACCCCAGGCAAAATCCGATGCCCGCTCGACTTCGTACGTCCAGTTGGCAACGTGCTGGTAGAATGCCATCGAACACTCCCTGTCCGATGTGAAAAGGTCATGCCTTACGATCTGACCTGCTTTCGACTGCGTCATCGTCTCACCTCCTGACATCTTTGAGTTTTTTGACACCGCGAACCATCTTGCCGAACGCCTTGTCGCGCAACCTGCGTTCCGCAAGGCTCGCGGAATTGAACGCGTCTTCGGCCATGAGCTTGCGCCATCTGCCAAGCCGGCCAGCATCAAGAAGGCCCTCATCAATGGCGTTCAGAACAGCGCATCCCGGCTCGGTCTCGTGCTGACAGTCGTTGAATCGACACCGCGCGGCCAACCCCTGAACATCGGCAAAGAGATCCTTGATCCCTTCCGCCGCATCGGTAAGCTGCAATTCCCGCATGCCCGGAGTGTCCAGGATCAGACAGCCATTGGGCATCGCATGAAGCTCGCGCCGCGTCGTCGTATGCCGACCCTTTGCGTCGTCCTCGCGAATGGTCTGGGTCTCGATGGATTGGCTCTCGAGCAACGCATTGGCCAAGGTTGATTTCCCAACGCCGGATGAGCCGAGGAACGCCACCGTCTTGCCCGGCTTGCACCAGGCCGCTAGTTCCATTTTCGGAGCAGAACCGCGTGCGTCAAGTGCGACCACGTCGATCATTTCTGACACCGAGCGCGCTGCGTCGATGTAGCTTTGCGCATCCGTCACAAGGTCGGTCTTTGTAAGGACGATGACAGGCGTGATCCGTGCCTCAAACGCCAGGGCGGCATAACGTTCCAGCCGTGCCACTTTGAAGTCCTGATTGCAGGACGTGACGATAAAGGTCGTATCAATGTTCGCCGCAATCAGTTGTTCCTGCCGGTCGGTGCCGGGCGCGCGCCGCTTGATGAGGCTTGTGCGCTCGAGAAGCCGACTGGATCGCGGGTGCGAGGGATCCAGCATCAGCCAGTCCCCAACAGTTACATCAGCCCTCGGAGGAAGGGTCGTATCGATGCCGTCACCGAGGGCGTGCAGCCCACTGCGATGCACTTCAACAATGCGAATGGGAGGTGTCGCTGACAAATCCTCTACGCTGATCTGTTGGGCGAAAAACGGTTGCCATCCCAGTGCCTGAAGAGGGCTGAGTATGGCGTGTGATCCGGCGTCGCGCGTGCGACGCGGAAGGAAGTCTGAGTAATCCCTTATCATAGGGTGTCCACTTTCATGTCTCTGGCCCAAGTCAGGTTTGGGCGCCAATGGTAGGAAAAGAGTGTGCACAACAAATCTGTCCGTCAGATACGAAGTGACGGAACTGCTCTAGACGTTGTATGTGCTCCGGGAGGCGCGCTGCCTCCCTTCCTTACCGGGACATGAAATCTCCATTTTCAGATGATCTGCACATAGGATGAATACATGCAAACTGCAACCGTTGACGGCTGATTTGGAACTCTTCATTGTTATCGGAAGCGGCCATTCGACGGGAAAAAGGGTATGTCAGATTTGTCTAAGGGTTGTGGCTGCTGGATGCTTGCCATCCAGCGGCGATAAACCTGACAAGGAGGAAAGCGCGGGCGGATTTCGGTGCTATGGGGATTGTGCTTCAGGTCTTCGGCAACCGGTGCGCCGAACTTCGGGTCCGCTGTCGTTTAGGACTGTCGGCCTGTCGATTGCCCCGGTCGAATGTCGCGGATCGATATCTCTTTTCGCCGTCATCGGCCCGTTCCGATGCTGGTTTTGGTCGAATGGCCACGCTGACGGGTCCGACGTGTCGGGACCGCGGGGCCGGGTGTGATGGGTGGATCATGCGGCGTCCCCCCATGGCGGCGCGCGGGATTTCGGAGTCTGGCCGCGGGTGAAGGTTTCGATGATGCGCATCGCGCCGCCGCATCTGGGGCATTTCCGGTTCAGGCCTTGCTCGTCGGCATCGGCACGCCCGTCTTTGCCGGTCGTCTGATCCGGCTCTCGCTCCGTGTTGATCAGGCATCTGATCTTCTCGATCCTGTTGCGGCGGATACCATTGGCCAGGAAGCCTGTGTGCCGGATCCGGTGGAAGCCGGACGGCAGGACATGGGTGAGGAACCGGCGGATGAACTCGGACGTGGGCAGGCGCATGACCTTCATCCGGTCCCCGCGCTTGATCCGGTAGTCCTTCCACCGGAAAGCCACGGTGCGGGTATCCGCGCTGATGAGGCGGTGGTTCGAGATCGCGACGCGGTGGGTGTATCGGCTGAGATAGGCCAGGACCGCCTCCGGGCCGCCGAATGGGGGCTTGGCGTAGACGACCCAGTCGACCTTGCGCAGCGGCGAGAGATGGGACTGGAAGGTGTCGGGATCAGCCAGCTTCGACAGATCGCCGAAGAACGCCAGCTTGCCTGCTTTGTGCAGCCTGACCAATCCTTCGATGAACAGACGCCGATAGAGCCGCGACAGGACCTTCACCGGCAGGAAGAACCCCGGGCGGCTGGCGATCCATCGGGTGCCATCCGGCGACAGCCCGCCACCTGGCACGATGACATGGGCGTGCGGGTGATGGGTCATCGCCGAGCCCCATGTGTGCAGCACGCTGGTCATGCCGATCCGGGCCCCGAGATGCTTCGGATCGGCGGCAATGGTCAGAAGGGTCTCTGCGGATGCCTTGAACAGCAAGCCATAGACCGCCGCCTTGTTTTGATGCGCGATGTCCGCGATCTGAGCCGGCAGGGTAAAGACAACGTGGAAATACTCGACCGGCAACAGGTCCTCGATACGCGCCTGCATCCAGTCCCGCGACGCGGCCCCTTGGCACTTCGGGCAATGCCGGTTGCGGCACGAGTTGTAGGCAACGTGCTGGTGACCGCACTTGGTGCAGGCCGCTACGTGACCGCCGAGGGCGGCGGTCCGGCATGCCTCGATCGCAGACATCACCTTCAACTGCGGCAGGTTCAGATGCCCTGCGTGTTCATGGCGGTAGGCAGGCCCATGGGCGCGGAAGATATCCGCGACCTCCAGTTTGGGGCGGGACATAGGACCGGGATCAGCCGGACCCAGCCTCCCGTCGCACCAGAAGATCAAGCGGGCTGGTCACACTCTGGATCGTCTTGGTCGCCACCTTGGTATAGATCGTTGTGGTCTCCAGCTTGGCATGACCCAACAGAACCTGGATGACACGGATGTCGGTCCCGCCCTCCAGCAGGTGAGTGGCAAAGCTGTGCCGCAGGGTGTGGGGTGACACCTTCTTTTTGATCTCGGCGAAGTCGCAAGCCGCCCCAAACGCGCGGTTGAACTGCCGGGTAGAGATCGGGTCGACCCGGTTGCGAGCGGGAAAGAGCCAGCCTGCGGGACGGGCTTCGCGATAATAGTCGCGCAAGAGCTGCAGAAGGCTAGGCGACAGCATCACGTGACGATCTTTGCGGCCCTTTCCCTGATCGACGCGGATCAGCATCCGATCGCTGTCGATGTCAGGCACACGCAGATGGGTCACTTCACTGGCTCGAAGGCCGCCGCCATAGGCCACGCTGAAGGCGGCCCGGTACTTGAGGCCAGGCCCAGGGGCGACTTCGAGAATACGGGTGACCTCCTCGGCACTCAGCACCACCGGGATCTTCTTCGCCAGACGCTGATAACGCATGTGGCGCTTCATCTCCCCACGCGCGCAGGTCACCGAGAAGAAGAAGCCGAGGACGCTCAGCCGGTTGTTGAAGGTAGGTGCGCCGACGCCCTTCTCCTTCATGTCGAGTTGAAAGGCGCGCAGATCCTCAGGTGTCGCCGTGTCGGGCGAACGGCCCAGAAATTGCGTTAAGTCGCGCATCGCCCGCAGGTACATGGTCTGCGTCTTCGGCTGCAGACCCTTGATGCGCATATCTTCGAGAAACCGCCGGCGCAAAGCGGGGACATGTTGATCGGACATGGAAACCTCCTGTCATCTGATTGAGAAGGTCCCAATCGTCCGACAGGCGCGCCCATCTACCAAATCGCTGCGCCCCGATCAGCGCGTTTCACTCACCTCAAGCGCCAATACCGCGAGAGCGGTTTCGTCCTCGTCCGCGTTCCTGCCTTCACGAGTGCCGTGTGGCAATGTCTGAAGTCAACGAGCGTGCCGCGCAGCATTCTTGTTCGCTGCCACTAAAGTCTATCAGACGCACTTTGACCGACTCTTTCGAGGCCCAAGAAGATTATGGCGATACTTCTCTTCCTGACACCGGTAGGGGTCACTAAGGTGTCGCTCCCCTGCCCCGCGACCGTGTTGCCGCTTTTTACAGCGAACTCCTTCGAGGGCAATTTGGACAGGTTCTTAGTGATGGAACTTAATGCAGCTCCTGTGATCGCGAGCTTTTGCTGGTGGCCCGCGATTGCAGGCGGGATCCGAAGAGCGGTTTAAGGATTACTCGCATCGTCGGCCTCGGGAGGTAAAAGCCATCCACCAAGGTTTGACAGCGCCCTGCCCTCGCCCGTCATCTGAACTGAATCTTGAACGCGTTCAAGAAACGCAAATTTGATGTGGGATGCCCTCAAATAAACGCCTCAAGCCGTCTATGCGTGTGGTATCTTTATCTTTCCGCCGAAATGATGCTACTATCGAGGCAGAATCGAGTCGAACTCGGAATCAACCGATGTCGGGACAGTATCATGAGCGGTAACCTTGAACAGTTTTTGACAGACCTGTCGCGCGGGCTTGAGCGCACAATGGTGGCCGTCAATAAGGAACTGACGCTAAGGCAGCGGATAAAACGAACCTGGTCAATGCGCCAGTGCTCGCGCTTTCTGAATGTCAGCATACAATACCTTACGAAGTTCGCCAACGCGAACGACGACTTCCCTGCGGGTGAATACGTTGGGCGCGAGCGCGTCTTCACCCTGTCAGAATTGATGCTCATGCGGGCTCTTCTGGCAGCGTCGGCGAAACGACCCTACGACTACTTGGCTTGGCGAAAGCCGGACGATCCACTCCCAGTCATTTCTTTTGCAAGCCAAAAAGGTGGGACCGCCAAAAGCTTGAGTGCCGCCCATTTTGCCCAGTATCTCAGCTTGCACTACGGCATGCGGGTCGGGGTCATGGATGCCGACCCTCAAAGCACGATCACGCTCTACTTTGTAGGTGGCGAGGGGCTTCCTCAAATGCCGGACGAGAACACCGCGTCCATGGTGGATTTTGCCGGTCTGTTCCAGTCTGACGAGGCGCCATTCACTGACCACGACGCGGATACACTCGACGGCTTTCTATTAAAGACCTCTTGGCCAGGGCTCCGGCTCCTGCCTGCTCATGGTGAGACGTCTGAAGGTGAGATTCAAATTGCCCGATTGGTGCGCGAAGCGCCGCCTGGAAAGAGTTTCTACCGGTATCTTCGTGATGCAATCGATCGGTGGAAAGAAGGACATCCGCCCCAGACTGCACCCAACGAATTGGTTCAGGACGGTAAGGTCGACGTCGAAAAATTGGATAGTGCTCTGACGGAGACGCTGGACTGCATCATTATCGACTATCAGCCCGCATTGACACTGTTCCAACTTAACAACGTGATCGCCTCTTCATCGCTCGTCATTCCTCAGACAATGAAGGGATTTGATATCGCGACGCTTTCAACTTTTGTTACCGGCCTGCTTGGTATGCTGCAACACATCCTTGCACACGAGCGGATCGAGATAGGCTCAGGTGCGAATATGCTGCTTCCAACTATAGTGCAGCGTTCCAACGCTCAAGACCTGAACCACATCGGCAACTTGTTGGAGCATTGCCCCACCGAAATCTTGCCCGTTTTCTATTTGCGATCCGACGCAATTTCCAACGCATCGGACGTCTATCAGTCCGTCTATGAGTATGAGCCGGACACTCCGGGCAAACGCAAGGGTATCAATCGTTTCATAACGAATGCGGATGCGGTCAACGACGCGATCGTTAGCCGTCTTTGGCCAGGGTTGGAGCGCGGCTATGCTAACGCCTGGATGGATGACTTCTATGACGACGACGGGGAGGATGCAGCATGAAGCGGAGCATCCCACGGTCTTTGGTCTCCAAGGCCATCAGCCAGTCTAAAGAAGACAAACATCAGCACGACAATAATGAAATAACCGCTCCTTCTGAAGCCGTTCCCAAGCCTCTGAAGGGGGCGGGAAGCGCATGGAAAGCCGGAGCGCTTGCACAGTCACAGGCTGCGGTCGAGCAGAGCAGGGAGCAGCTCGCTGCGGATATTCTAAATGGTCGACATGAACTCAACTTGAGCCCCGACCAAGTGAGCGATCCGCTGGGTTCCGACCGTCGTGAAGACTGGATGGAACAAGAGGCCTTCAAGGCGCTGGTCGAGAGTATCGAGGCGAATGGTCAAGATACGCCCATACTCGTTTGGCCTGAAGACCCGAACTGGACGCCTGACCCGCTTGATCCGACAGACGCGGATCATGTGCCGTTCATCCTGTTGACCGGACGGCGTCGACACGCAGCGTCGGTGCAACTCAATCGGAAGCTCCGAGCGATCCTCGCTCCCCCTGAACTGCGCTCAGCGAACAACGCCCAGTTCGAGATGCTTTTTCTGCGCTTCAGAGAAAACGAGGCCCGTGAAAATCTCGGCGCCTTCGAGCGCCTGTTGTCTATCGGTGAAATGTACAATGCGTTGAAGGAAGCGGGAGAGAAGCTGACCGCAGTTGCATTTGCCTCACGCATTGGTGTTCATGAGAGCATCGTGTCCCGCGCGCGCGCAGTTTTCGCTTCGAAAGACGAAATCTTGAACACGTTCAAGAACGCCTATGAAATGAGTTTCCGGGACCTTCAGGTCGCGATGGCAAGCCTTGAGTCCAAGCCCAAAACGCCTGCTAAGAAAACAGCAAAGAAGTTCACTGCAAAGCGCAAAGTGGGCAATCGCAACCTAACGCTAACGTCGGCAAACGGGAGTCTTTCGGTTAAGGCGTCGGGTGTGCCGATCAGTAAGATTCAACTCGAGGAACTGAGCGACCTGATCGCGGAGTACTTGAGCAAGAACAAGGAGGAGCCGTCAAAGGAGTGATCCCTTGAAAGGCATCTCTGTATTGAGGCAACGAGCAAGAGGACGAACAAGTGACCTAAAGGCAAAAGAAAAGCACCCAAGCTGAGGGCCTGAGAGCTGATCTTATCGGTTTGGTCGCCATCAAGATAAGTCTCTCATGAATCTCTGTCAACGATGAACGCTTCTGAGCGAACGGGTTTCTTTTGCCTCCACAAAACAGGAGGTGAAATACAGGCATGACACAAACAGGTTGGCGCAAGCCGACACCGGGTCTTGGCGTAGCTGAACAGCTCGCTCAAGCCGGTGAACATAAATCTATACCCAAAAACGAGGCATTCGTGGCCGTGAAGCGCGTTGGCGCGCATATCGGGCTGAAGGCAAGCGATCTGATGCTCCTTGATACACTCGGGGCGTTCACGCAGCCCCAGGATTGGGAGGCGCGCCGGCGGCCGATCGTCTGGGCCTCGAACGCTTACCTTATGGAGCAGACGGGCTTTTCTCTGTCGGCCCTGAAGCGACATGCAAGGCGCCTGGCCGAAGTCGGTGTGATCGCGTTCAAGGACAGCCCCAATGGCAAACGCTGGGGCAGGCGGAACCCGGATGGGCACATCATCGAGGCCTATGGCTTTGATCTGTCGCCCATGGCGGCCCGTGTGGAGGAGTTCACTGAGCTCTATGGACACATCCAGGTCGAGCGCGCGCTCTGCCAGCGTCTGAAGCGTCAGATCACCGTGGCACGGCGGATGATCCGGGCGCGGATCGAGGCGGCCCTTCAAAACGCGCTCAGCGGCGCCTGGGCGCGGTATCTGGAGCTCTTCGACAGTCTTCTGACCCGTCTTCCACGCACCAATGCGGCCTCCGAGACGCTCGAGCAAATTCTCGGCTGGTTCACTGAGTTGCAACAGCGCGTCGAGCAGGCCTATCTCAAATCTGTTCGCGCGGATAAAGTTGTGGAAAACCCGGTATCAAACGAAGCACAGATCAGTGACAAGACTCAAGAAATGGACCCCAAGGAGGTCAATTCCGACCCTCATATACTAACTACAAATCAACTCAATCCTGTAACTAGTAATCGCTCAGAAACTGAGCAAGCGGCGGGCGTGGCACCCGAAAGATCGACCGTGGTGCCGGTTGAGAGGTCGGAACGGGAAGGGGAGGCGGCAGAGGGGGCAAAACCGGCCCGAGGCGTGGCTGTGGATGTGGCGACCGTCATGCAGGCCTGTCCGGAATTCGCGTTTTGGGCACGAAACATGGGCGGATACCTGAGGGACTGGGGTGATCTGTACAGGATTGCCGGTGATCTGAAGAAGATCATTGGGATCTCGGACCATGCTTGGCTGGCGGCGCAGGAGGTTATGGGCAAACAGATGGCCGCCGCGGCGATGGCGTTGGTCTTTGACAAGCATGCCAAGGGCGAAGTGGCGTCGGCGGGTGGATATCTGCGCGGCATGACCGAAAAAGCCGGGGCGGGGGAGTTGCATCTGGAGCGTAGTTTCTACGGCCGGTTGAGCGGACAGGCGGCGTGAGGACGTTGATCGCGGAAAGCCACTGGCATATATTGCCAACGCGGAGGGTTTGTCATGGTCACACGTAATGTGGTTCTCACGGAGACCCAGGATGAACTGGTTCAGGCTTTGGTGGCTTCCGGTCGGTACCAGAATGTGAGCGAGGCAATGCGCGCTGGTTTGCGGTTGCTCGAGCAAGAAGAGGCCGAGCTTGCGGGTATTCGGAAAGGGCTGCTTGAAGGACTTCAACAGGCGGAAAGCGGTGACCTGGCCGACGGGAGTGGGCCCGATGCGGTGCGCCGCGCCTTTGCGAAAGCACGTGCCACCTCATGAGCCGATCCTTCCGGCTGACGCGTCGCGCGGAAGCCAGCTGGTCGAGATCGCCCGGTGGACCATCGAGAATTTCGGTCCGCGTCAGGCGGAGATCTACGAAGCAGAACTGCTCGCGCGGTGTGAGGCGGTTTTGCAGGGCCAGGCGTACAGCCGAAGGTGCTCGGTCCTGGTCGATGGTGCCGAGGATCTTCGGTTCATCAGGGCAGGGGAGCACTTCCTGATTTTTCTGAATCGGCCGGACGAGGTCATCATCGTGGATATTTTGCATTCCCGGAGTGATTTGCCCCGTCACGTCGCGGCGCTGACGGCGCTTAAGGGCGGGGAGGGCTGACCACGTTCAGAGCCCCGCTGCTTTTGTGAGGTTCACCCGGAACCGGTCCCGGCGACGCTGGTACCGACGGGTCATTTCGGCCGAGGCATGTCCGAGCTGCTTCTGGACATGGCGTTCGTCGACTTCTGCGGAGCTGGCGAGCCCGGCGCGCAGGGAATGGCCCGAGAACAGCGCGAGGCGCTCACCTTCGGGCAGATCGGCGCGGATACCGCTCTTCAGGACAGTGGATTTGATCAAGCGGGCGACGTGCTTGTCGGACAGGCGGCTCTCGAGGGCTTTCTTTCCGTCCCGCGAAGTGCGGACGAACGCCGGCCCGAAGTCGATGCGTCCGAAGTGAAGCCATTGCCCGAGTGCATGGACAGGACAGGTGGAGTCAGACGATCCGCGGCCGATTTCGACCTCGCGCCAGCCGGTCTTGGCGTTCAGCGTGAGCACGGCGCCCTCGTCGAGGATTTCAATCCACCCGCCTGAGTCCGGCGTGTCGTTCTTGCCGACATCCAAGCTGACAATCTCGGAGCGGCGCAGTCCTCCGGCATATCCGAGGAGCAGGATCGCCCGGTCGCGCAGGCCTCGCAGGTCGAACCCAAGGGTGGCGACCATGGCGAGGATATCTCCGGGGAGAATGGCCTCTTTCTGAACCGGCGGCCGCGCGTGTTTCCGTTTGATCCCGGCCAGCACCGTGGCGATGTGGCGGTCCTTGCGATCCAAGGTGAAACCGCGCTGTGCGCAGTTCCAGGCAAGACCGGACAGGCGGCGTTCGATCGTGGAAACCGATAGGGCAGGGGAGGGGCCCTCGGCCGAAGCCAGGTCGGCGAGATACAATCCGATCAGATCCGGCGCAGGCGGCAGCGGCTCAGACCCGCGCATGCGGCACCAGCGGGAGAAGTGGGTCCAGTCCGCCTTGTAGGCTTTCAGGGTGTTGTCCGAGGCGGCGCTCCGGGCATAGTCTTTTGCGGTCTCGACCAGACGGTCCAGCGTGCCCGAACCTGCGATATCGGAGGGCAGGGCGATCGTATCCTCGGCACCAGGTTCGCTCTCATCGCGCTCGTCTTCGCTGGTCGCATCCTTGGACGCTGAGCCCGATATCTCGGCATCTGTGGGCGTGATTTCTGGCGGTTTGCTCATGTTTCTGAGCGTACTCTTTTTACGTCCGATAATGCAAACTTATTGGACATAATTGAGATCAACAGGGTGGGGCGGTTTATACACTATATGGTAGTCGAAAGCGCCGCGATAGGATAGTGTGGTGGCATGACCTATCAGCCCACAGCCATCGCTGACGACTTGATGACCCTATCGAAGTTGCCGGCTTGGGTCACCTCAGGACGTGCAGATACCCTTGAAACTGTGGTATTTCGGTCTGGGGCAGCGCTGACGGTGCTGGATGCGTTGGTCTCTGATCCGCGGTACGGCGTGCCGGCGAAGCTATTGGCGAACCGGTTGGCGCTGAAAGCCGCGACGGTGACGTCAAAACTGGAAGGGCGCATGGTGCGTGAGGTCGATATCCGCGATGCCTATCACCTGACGCCGCCCGGAGAGGCTCGCGGCCCCGATGGCGATCTGCTGGCGTTCTGGCGGGAGGGCGCAAAGCTTCGATTGAACAACAAGGATTGGCATCGCGATCTAGGGTACCTCGTTGGTTCGAATTTTGCTGACGATGTCGTTGGCTGGATCGAAAGCGCGGCCGCGCGTGCCAAAACCCAGGGGCCGCTGGCGGGTGCCGTTGGCGTGATGCGCACCGTCCTGGAGGCGGACGATCGCGCCGAAAGGGTGGCATGCCTACTCAGTGATGTGGTTCTGGCACGTACCTTGAATTTGCCATCTCTTCTTCCGATCACGGCGCGGCATCTTACCAAGGCGGTGTTGCGGGATCTGGCGGCGGGAGGGCAGGGGGCAGACTTCAAAGTTCAGGCGAGCCTGTTGGTCACCATCGAGGACACAATCCGGCAGGCGCGCGACCTTGCGGCCAGAGCAGCGGCGCTCCAAAAGATAGCCCCGAAGCTGCGGGCAAAAGGATCGGAGGTTGCAGCGGCCCTATTTCTGTCCGAGGATGCCGTCGCGCCATCGGCGATGCTCTCGCCAATGATCCAAGGCACGACCATCCCGATGACGGATCGGGCCGCGCGGCGGTTCTGCGACCGTTTGGTCGAGCTGGGCGTCGCGCGGGAGCTGACCGGGCGGCCGACGTTCCGGCTGTATGGGATCGGTCTATGACGGCGACAGCTAAACGAAAGTCAGCGAGCAAGCGGCGAGTCTCGACAGGCGCAGGCCTGTTTGACCGGGAACTTACAGACCTGCCGCAAGATCTGCGTTGGCGGGAATGGATGGGCCGGATTGAGGCGGTGCTGTTTGCCAGTGCCACGCCGGTTGGTCGTGACGACCTGGCGCGCGTGGTGGGGCAGGGGGCCTCGGTTGAGATGCTGATTGCGGATATTCAGGCAGAGCTTGTGGGGCGACCGTATGAATTAATGGAGACCGCCGGCGGATGGATGTTCCGCACCAAGACCCAGTTCGCCGAGGCGATCAAAGCGGCGGCCGATCTCGGCGAGCAGTCGCTGGGTTTCACCGAGATGGAGATGGGCGTGCTCTGCGCCATCGCCTATCACCAGCCGATTGACCGGGCCGGTCTGAAAGACATCTTTGGCAAAGAAGTCAGCCGCGATCTGCTGGCGCGGCTGCGCTACAAAGATCTGATTGCGAGTGGGCCGAGGGCGCCGCGACCTGGCGCGCCGCATACCTTTGTCACGACGGAGACGTTTTTGGCGACGTTTGATCTGCAGACATTGCGAGACTTGCCGGAGTTGGAGCTTGTTTCAAGTGCGGCATCAATGCTGGGCGATGTTTGACAGTATGGTTGCTTTATGATTGAGTGTCCTGTGTCCACGGACAGCGGACACATGGTGAGGATCAGATGAAAAGTCAGGACATCGTCGTGCTGCTCAAGCTTGTCAGCCTTCAGGAGCAGGAAAAGATGGCTCGGTCTGGAGATAACGATTGGTTGTCACCGCGCGAAGAGCCTTTCTCCGCGCGCGGATTAGCAGCATCGCTCGGGATCAGCAAATCAGAAGTCAATGCATCGATCAACCGAAGCATTGGTTCTGGACTTGCCATCAAAGATCGTGAGCTCGGAAGGGCTAAACCCAATCGCCGCGATCTCAGTAGCTTTATCATTCACGGGCTAAAGTTCGTGTTCCCGGCAAAACCCGGCGCAATGATACGAGGAATACCAACCGCCTTTGCAGCTCCAATGCTCAAGAGCCTGCTAATGTCAGTCGGCGATTACCAATATGTATGGCCGTATGCACATGGTGAAGACATGGGCCAATCTATTGAACCTCTCTTCAAGTCAGTACCGGAAGCCGTGCAGAGTGACGAGCGGCTCTACGAATATCTCGCCCTCGTCGACGCAATCAGGTTAGGCAAGCAGCGCGAAACAAGTCTTGCAGCGGACCAACTATCTGAAAGACTCTTGAAGCGATGACAACCGTCCAAGGCCAGTTGCGAAACATGCTTGTGACGGTTGCGGACGCGCTTGGACCAGACTTGCGTGATCGGTTTGTCTTTGTTGGAGGTTGCACGACAGCGCTGTTCATCACAGACGCCATCACTCTTGAAGATGTGCGAGCAACTGATGACGTCGATCTGATCGTTGACTTGGCAGGCTATGGCGAGTGGGCTCAACTACAAAAGAGGCTGCGACAACAAGGATTTTCTGAATCTCATGAAGACAACGTCATTTGTCGGATGCGATTAGGCGAGCTCAAAGTCGACTTTATGCCCGACGATGAAAAAATACTCGGATTTAGCAACCGTTGGTACGCGAGAGGCATCGAGACGGCGGTGACTTATCCGTTGACCGACGCAATGGAGATCAAGCTTCTGCAACCCGAACTCTTCATTGCGACCAAGATTGAGGCGTTTCTTGGCAGAGGGAATGACGATCTCATTACAAGCCGAGATGTCGAGGACATCTTACTGATGGTTGATGGGCGTAGAGAGTTGATCCAGGAGATAAGAGACGCTGAATCAGATACCCGTGAATTCATTGCAGAACAAATGCGTGCGCTCCGAAATCACTACGATTTTGACACTTTCGTAGCGGGCAACATCAGAGGACCTGACGGTCGAGTCGATCTTGTGCGGGATCGATTTGCGTCTTTGGCAGCCAGTGATGGCGGTGCCTGAAATGACAGCTGAATTGCACTGGCGGAGCAAGCGTGGAAGGCGAACAGACGACAACTGGGATTACTGTGGTGTCGGCTTTCGGTCGGAAGCAACCTTATGTGTGGTCTTAGATGGGTCTTCTAGAAAACCAAAAAGTGGCGAACTCGTACGCCTAGTCGCAAAAGACTTGATCGATTGGTTCGTGCAAACCGAAGGACAAGTGTCCTCAGACGAAATTATTGGTCAAATGCACATAATTCACGATGCGCGATTGCCAAACTTACAACAGGCTTCGGCGAGTTATCTCATAATGCTCATCACGCGCTATCAGGCACCCATCATCTTCCATGCTGGCGACTGTCTGTTTGGCAACGTCGATACAGAAGGACTAATAGAATGGCTGATGCAACCACATACTTTGGCCAATGCAACGTGTGATCTCTCAATTGCTAAACTGGTGCATTCGAATATCAGGAACAGACTGACAAGAAGCTTGCGAGCCAACGAGTTTATGACCCCAGAGATCACGACAATACCAGCGAAACAGGGAGAGACGCTGATTGTTGCTACCGATGGTTTTTGGGCAGGGCTCAATCAAGAGGAACAACGTTGCTTCTTGGTGGACGAGGGCTGTTATGAGGGGGACGATCTGGACGATTGCAGTGCATTGAAAATCACAATCAACGACGCAGTCAGAAAACCGCACGTTACCACCACGACACCCGACAACTTATATGTCGTGATCTCTACCTGAGGTGAACTGCCATGATTGCCAAGTCAGGAACTTGTCTCACTCGCGGAAAAAGCCATACCAAGCTGCAACAAACTTCAGATGCAGCGGTCAATCAGACTGCAAGTTGACCAATTTGCCCTTCCAAGGAATGTCCTCATGTCTGCAATTCGCTATTCAACTTTTCCGCGAACCGATCCACCCCCAGAGTTCGTATCGCCTTTGGTACAGGCCTTTATCGATCATGAGGCGTCTATCTCGACCCTTGCGCGCAAAAAGGGGCTCACCAGCGACGCGGTCCTCTCGGAGATGCGGAATGATTTGCAGGCGATTGGCTTCGAAGTTGAGCAAGGCAAGGCGGCACAGGACAAGATCAAACGGCCAGTGTTCTTCGGCGAGAATGGCGTGCCAGGTCTGCAATACGAGGTTGATGCCTTTCACACGGTGTGGCGCTGTGGACTAGAAATCGAGGCGGGGCGAGCTTGGCAGGGCAATGCGGTTTATCGCGACCTGATTCAAGCACTTGTGATGGTAAATCTGGACTATCTCGCCCTCGCTGTTCCGAACGGATATCGCAGGAAAAGTCTCGGTCGCACCGTAGTCAGCAAAGACTACGAAAATACCTGTGCCGTCGCAGACTCGCTGTATGCGCACAGCAGGCTTCGGATGCCATACGGCTTAATCGTAGTCGGTTACTAGAATGCGACAAAAGTCTTTCAAGGGAAATCATATGAAGCCAGTCGGAGATGATGTCGGAGTGCTCAGATGCTGGCAGGCGCATGCCGGATAAGTGGAGGCTTGTTCGAAGCGGACCGTTTTTTTGCGTTAGAGCAACCGGCGGTTTCAAAAATCGATGCCAACGTACGCAGAAAATTTGCAACTTGTAGATAGATCCTCTGTAACCTCCTTGATTCATTGGTTATTTACTAAAGCAAAGGAAGAAAAATTGAAAATGCGCGTTGACTAACCTTGTCAACCCAATCATTCTCCTTTGAAGGGAGACTTCGATGAATTCAGCCGGCCTACACATCAAGAAACGGCGTGAAGCCATGGGGATTTCTCAAGCAGCGTTGGCTGCACAGATCGGGGTCGATAAGAGCTTTCTTAGTTTAGTTGAAAGCGGGAAGAGAGTCCCAACTGAGGAACACGTGGTTCGGCTGAGCGAGGCCCTTGGATTACCCGCCGAGCTATTGCTTTTGCAAGCCGGAAGGTTGCCAAAAGATGTGCAGATCGCGATTGACGATGATGCAACAGCCGTGGCGGCGGTCGTAAGGACGTGGTCAGAGCACGACGCCGTCGTCTACCCCGCCAAGCCTGGGAGCGCGCCTCGGTCTAAGCCAAATCGTAGGCGCAGCAACAAAATATCCGCGACAGTTCCCTCATTGATCCAGGTAAGCAAATCGAGCACGACATATCGCGCCCACAGTTATCATACGAAAGTTCCGCCTTCAGCAATTGCCCCATTTATTGAAGCGTTTACCAGACCTGGAGATTTAGTCAGTGATCCATTCTGCGGATCTGGTATGACAGGTGTCGCTGCCCTCGACGCAGGGCGTGATGCATTGCTTTCCGATCTTTCTCCTGCAGCTGTTCACATTGCGCGCAATTACACATCACCATGTGACCCAAAGCGTTTCGAAGAAGCACTTCTTATGGTTGAGAAGGAAGCCAAGGCGACCATGGATTGGCTATATGTACCAATCAGTAGTCAGGGTGAGCGGATTGAGTATACCGTCTGGAGCGATGTATTTGCATGCAGTTCTTGCTCGTCGCCTTTTAGCTATTGGGATGCATCTCAGGAAGGCATGAGCAAGGAGCTAACTTGCCCGAAGTGCAGCGCAAAACTGGAAAAAAATGGACTCGCTTGGATCGATGAAGTGCCGGTCCGCACCCATGTTTCTCAACCTGGCCGAAGAATACATGCCCACCTACCGACACCGGCCGAGCTGACGTTGATAGATGAAATTGAAGGAACGAGTATTCCTTACTGGATCCCATCAAACCCGTTTGCCGCTGACCGCGAGATGTGGCGATCTGCGCATTCGGCAATGGGAGTTACAGATGCCGCCAGCTTTTATACGAAGCGCAACCTGCATGCGCTAGCGGCCCTTCGGCATGCGATTGTTAAGGTTTCGGAGAGCCGTGTTCGCGAAGCGTTGCTGTTCGCGTTCACAGCATGTGTGAATCGCGCTTCGAAACGGTATCAGTGGAATGCGAAACGTCCAACCAATGTCATGACAGGGACGATGTACATTTCGTCGCTGCGCTACGAATGGAATGTATGGAGCCTTTTCAAGCGAAAAGCAGCAGATGTATTACGTTTTTACAAATCCCGAGTAGGGATTAATTCAGAAGCACAAGTTTTCCAAAGCTCTGCTACGGACCTAGCCTGTATTCCAGACAGCGCAGTCGATCTGGTCTTCATGGACCCACCGTTTGGATCAAATATCTTTTATGCAGACAGCTCTTTGCTCTGGGATGCCTGGATTGGAGGTCAAACCGACCAAACCAACGAGATCGTGGTAAACCAGCGCCGTCGGCGGGAAGCGGGTGGGAAGGACCTTGAGCTTTATGGCGATCTGATGACGCAAGCGTTTACGGAGTCGGCGCGCATCATGCGATCTGGCGGCAAGGGAGTTCTCGCATTCTCCAACACCAACGATCGCGTATGGAGCGAAGTTCAAGATGCCCTATCTGATGCTGGCTTGGAAACCGAGAGCGTACATGTGCTGAACAAAGGACAACCATCGATCAAAGGCGTGAAGGGGCAGTTAAAGCAAGAACGTGTGACGCGACTTGATCTTATGCTAACGTTGTCACATCGATCTCGGTCGCCCCGCAAACGTGAAGCAGCTCCTCAGGCATTCATAGATGCGTCAATATTGAGCGCATTATCTGAAGGGCTCAGTGATCCCGATCACGTATACACTGCGGTCCTGAGAGACGTTCTGAAAGAAGAACTGGCAGCAACCGGCATTACCATTGCCAGCGTTGAGAAGCGCCGTAGAGAGCTAGAGCCGCATGACGACGTTGCAGAGATGCAGGACTTCGTAGAAGGATATCTTTCATCGCAACCGCTTCCGACAACTGACAACAAGGCTGCACCCAAGTTTCCACCAAAAGAACGAATGATATCTGGGACCCGTAATACAGCTTTCTACAATGCGCACAGCTATCATACCAAGGTTCCTCCAGAAGCGATTTCTCCCTTTATCGAGCACTTTACAAAGCCTGGTGCTGTTGTTCTGGATCCGTTTTGCGGTTCCGGTATGACTGGTGTTTCTGCCGCATTGTGCGGCAGGCGCGCGATCCTGAATGACCTTTCTCCAGCGGCAGTACACTTGGCCTGGAACCACACTCGGGCATGTAAAGAAGACGATCTACAGGTCGCTTTTGACCGGATGGCGGGCGATGTTGAGGAATATATGGCCCGATACTACGCGACAATCGATGATCACGGAGAGCCGGCAGAAATCCGTTGGACGCTTTGGAGTACACGTCACCGATGCCCTCAGTGTCGCAAGGATTTTTTATTGTGGGACACAGTTGATCAATGCTCGGGGCGCATCAGCCGAGGAACCGTGTGTCCGTCCTGTTCATTCAGTGCAGATAGGCGGAAATTTGACACAGTGGGCAACGAACCGGCTGTTGTTGCGTTCACTCGTCAGGATGGTTCTAAGGGCGAGCGCCCTGCAACCGAACAAGACTTCGCCGACGCGCAGAAGTTTTCAGCTGAAGACTGCCAAGCACCCTTTCCCGATGTCGCATTGGAAGCCGATAGAGAGATGCACCGAAGATGCGCCTTGCACCTTCAAGGCATCCGGAGCGTTCGCGACATGTACACGGACCGAAATAGGCTTGCTTTAGCGATCCTATGGAAAGCGATCCAGAAAGAGCCCAATCACCGCCTTCGTGCCTGTCTGGCGTTTGCGTTCACCAATACAGCTTGGCACGGAACAAAAATGCGGCGGTTCAATGCGCGCGGCGGACATCGTCCTCTGACGGGCACTTTGTATGTTCCGCAACTCTCTGCCGAAGCAAATGTGCTGCAAGTCATGCGCAACAAGATTCGACAATTGAAGTCTTATTACCGCGCATTCCAACCTGCAGAAATCGAGCCCCCTCATGTTATGACCCAAAGTGCTGCCGATCTGTCAGGAATACCGGAAGGCAGCATCGATTACGTCTTCACTGACCCTCCTTTCGGATCAAACATTTTTTATGCTGACTGCAATTTGATTTGGGAGTCCTGGCTCGGCCGCGTTACGGATCCAAGTCTTGAAGCGGTGGTGAATCGGTCTCTACAACCGGCAGATGGAGGAAAAACGCTTGCAGACTACTCCGCCCTTATGGAGGCCTCGCTTGCGGAAATAGCGCGGGTCTTAAAGCCCGGCGGATGGGCTACCATCGTTTTCCACAACACAGACAGCGAGGTTTGGCGTGCATTAAGCGAAGCAGCAGCGGCCGCTGGTTTCGTTTTTCATGAAGCGGCCTCTCTGGATCGGAAACAGCAAAGCCACAAAGGGTATAAAGGGCGAGGTGGCTCGGAGAATGTAGCCCATTTTGACGTAGTAATGAACCTACGTAAACCATTGGACGGTGCCGTTAAGCGAACCAACAAAAACCAAGTGATGGACATAGACGCGCTAGTTGAGGATGCCACATCAATCCCAGGTATATCCGACCGAGGCGTTCAAGGTATCCATGCCGAAATCATGCGCCGATTAATGTCTGAAGGCCGCACAGAATTTCCAGATTTTCAGCAGGTCCGCCAAGCCTTTTCACAGACTTAGGTTGACTCCCTGCAATCAAAAGCTGAGGGTCAGCTTATAAAGCTGCATCGTCTGCAGTTGTGATTCCCTTTGCGAGAGGTCGGAGTTTGGACGACATTCTAACGATTGGAGACGTGGCAAAACGGCTCAAATTTGACGAAGGTACTGTCCTCGCAATGCTGGAGGAGGGGGAACTGCCCGGGTTCATGTTACGCTCAGAATGGCGTTTGACACGAGATCATTTCGAGCAATGGATTTCTGGTGTAGCCGCCGGCCAAGATCCGAAGGATCTGGTTGCCGCGATAACCCAGAACCTCAACAAAAAGAAGACGGTAAAACCTCGTGAACCGGTCCAGGACAAAGACCAAGGCGAACCGGCGCAGACCGGCCAATCGGTGGCGCCGCTGACGACCAGAGTATCGCAACCAGAACTCCATAGGCGTTTCTTGAAGGCGCTCGGTGAAAAAGCGCAATCTAACTCAGAGATTGAGCGCAAACCACTCGAAGTTGACCTTTCTACACCAATGCCATCACGTATCAGAGTCTATCTCTTCAACGTAACAAGGCCCCCAGGTGGTAGGCCCCTTGGTGAGCACAAAGTGCAGTTGATCATACCTGGTCAGAAGCGCGGTGAACGTGCGAACTTCGATCAGACAGACGGACGCATTGTCCTTCTTGCTGGGTATGCGGCCGAGGAAGACGTTTTTGTGCTTTGGGATGCTGGCCTTTACGCAGATTTCGCATGGTCGAGAAACGTGCAAGTCAAGGCGGCAACACTAATTGAGGCGTCTGCAGGGCGCGTGGCTGAACAGGGGCGTAGGCTCCGGCCAACGGATGGTGAGGCGGTCACCGAAACCCTGCTTGCCTGCCCACCGCAACGTTTGTGTGACGCTATCCTACGGCGCGTAGAAATTACCCGCCGCAGGATGGCAGAATGAAGGTTTTGGGGAGGCTGCAGGACTTCGAATTCAAGCGGGCATATCACAAACCCGCTGATAACATTGCTGCGGACTTCTACCTTCCTGCTATGGGCGCGTCGGTAACATACGACAGAGCGGTCGGGTTTTTCTCGAGCACAATTTTTCTCTTGGCCTGGCCAAGTCTAAAAGAATTTGTGGCAGCAGGCGGGAAAATGCGGCTGATCTGCTCTCCCATCCTCTCAGAAAGGGACCATTCCGCGCTGCGTGACGGCTACTCACTTCGGGCGGAACTTGAAGCAGGTAAGGAGATAGCCCGATCGTTTGAAGAGCTCTTGGCAACGGAAGGGCTGGTCAAACCTGCCGTTGTTTTGGCGTCGCTTGTGGCAGCAGGTGTCATAGACTGTCGCGTTGCTTGGGTTGGCGATGAAGCTGGAGGCCGCCCGAAACGTCTCTTTCACGACAAGGTGGGCATCTTGACGGATCAGTTTGATGATCGCGTTGCCTTCAAAGGGTCAATGAACGAGACGTGGCCAGGGCTTGCGCAAGATGGGAATCTTGAGTCAGTCGACGTTTTTGCAAGTTGGCGTGACGATGGCGAGAAACAGCGTGTTGCAGATGAGGCCGAGTACTTTGGAAAAGTATGGAATGACGAATGGTCGGGCGTCACTGTGCGGCCCCTACCAGATGTCGCTCTGGAAGCGATCGTCTCTGCCGCTGATGCCGCACAATGGCCGGAGTTTGTCGATGAGATATGCATTGAGCTAGAAGAGGCTGCGCGCTGGTCTGCTGAAGCTGGAGTTCCGGGGGGTAGGTCGCCGCGGCCACATCAGGTCAGCGCGCTGGACGCATGGGAGAGGCGTGGCCGCCGCGGCATCTTTAAGCATGCGACTGGGTCAGGGAAGACCTTCACGGCGCTCTGTGCGATTAAAGACAGCCTCAGTCGTTCTGAAATTCCTATCATATTGGTTCCTAGCGAATTGCTTCTAAAGCAATGGAGCGACGAACTACGTGAAACGTTTGAGTCCGCTGGGTTGCAATTAATGATCTGTGGGGGAGGGAATAGGCATTGGGCGCAAGGATCGAACTTACGTATTTGGAGCCGTAAAGGAGCCGGGAATCGCGCGATACTGGCGACCACTCAAACGGCAACAAGCGAACGTTTCCGGGGACTCATTAGTGGCGGACCACATCTCTTCTTGGTGGCAGACGAAGTGCACAGGTTAGGTGCGCCATCTGCCCGCCAGATCCTTTCACTTGAGACGGGACCGCGACTTGGATTAAGCGCAACACCAGAACGTGCTGGAGACCCAGACGGAACAGCGGCAATCACCTCATATTTCGAGGGTATCGTTCCCCCACCGTTTTCCCTTGAGGATGCCATTAAAGCTAAAGCTTTGACACCTTATGCCTACAACGCCCACACGGTTTCGCTCACGGAAGCAGAGCGCACTGCTTGGAACAAATTGTCTGAAGATATTCGCCGGTTGTTTGCGAGAGCAATGACAGCTGGCGATGACGGAGATGCTTCACTTTCAGGACAACTAAAGCGGCTGCTGATTCAGCGCGCAAGGATCGTCAAACGCGCTGAAGGAAAAATCTCCTTGGCCGCGGAGATCGTGTCTGGATCCTATAAACCGGGTGAGCGTTGGATTGTCTATTGCGACGATCAACATCAACTCGCGAGTGTCAAAGACGCCATTTCATCGGCGGGAATCGAAGATAATTTTGAGTACCACAGCAGCATGGTCGGAGATCGGGCACGCACCCTTGATATATTCAGCGAGCGAGGTGGCGTGCTGGTTTCGATCAGGTGCCTCGACGAAGGGGTGGATATACCGTTGGTAAGCCACGCACTCATCCTTGCGTCATCGAAGAACCCTAGAGAATTCATACAGAGGCGGGGAAGGGTACTTCGAAAAGCAGATGGCAAAGCGCTTGCGCATATTCACGATGTAATCGTCGCCCCGGAGATCGAAGATGACGATCACGGTGGCGGATCGATTTTGAAAGGGGAACTGGCAAGGGCCATCGAGTTCGGTCGGCATGCAATTAACCCAGGAGCCGTTGCAGACCTTAACCGCATTGCTGCCGCTGCAGGTTTGGATTGGACTTCTTTGACAGAGAATGGATTTGAAACAGACGACGATGAGAACGATTTGGAGATGGTGAATGTCTGATGACGCACGTGACAATCGCGACGCAACTGTCGCGGATACGATTGAAAGAATCCGGGCAGAGAAGTTTCCTGACGTGGACCGCGACCTGGTCCTAGACGTGCTTCGCTTCCATGCCGATGGAGTAGTAGTTGACCATGTTGATCGACAGATTGATGAAGCAATTGCCGAGCGCCTCAAAGGGGATGACTAATGCTTCGGATAAAATCACTCACCATGCAAAACTTTGGAGCGTTCAAAGGAGAGCAAAGATTTGAACTCCCGCAGGACGAGGGAGTTACGGTATTTTACGGCGAAAACATGCGAGGTAAAACAACACTTTTGAACGCCTTTCGCTTTGCATTATTTGGTAAGATCATTGGTCGGGGGCGGCGCTCTGTTTCATTCCACGACATGATCAATTGGGAGGCGCGCGCGGACGGCGTTCAGAGTTTTGAAGTGCGATTGATCCTTAGCCATGCTGGAGCAGAGTACAGACTCACAAGGACCTGTAAGCCCAAGAGTGGGCATAACACGCCTACAGGTCATGAAGACTATGTCGCGGACTACTATCTGGAGCGTGGGGGACACATACTACCGCCGCAACAGGCAGCGATGGAAATCGAACGCATATTGCCAGAACAAATTGCGCGTTTCTTTCTCTTCGATGGCGAATTGTTGCAGGAATATGAGGATCTGCTCTACAGCGATACGGACATGGGCCCAAAGATCAGCCAGGCCATCGAACGTATTCTCGGCTTGCCGACACTGACAAAATCGCGCGACTCCTTGAAAGCAGCACTCGACCGCGCGGAAGCTCGCGTCGCATTGGCAGCACAGGGCGATCAAAAAACACGCGAGTACGGCAATCAACTGCAAAATCTTGTTGAAGAACGCACTGTGTTGACGGGCGACCTTTTCCGGCATGAGAAAGCTCTGGAGGACCTCCGTGCCAGAAAAGTTGCCATAGAAGACGATATGCGACGCAAGCAGAGGATGGCGACGCTTCTAGAGAAACGTGACCGCCTCACGGATGAGGTTGCTGGGCTCCTGACAGAGATCGCCAAGAAGCAAGAAGCGATTACGGTAGCAATGTCTCCAGCGTGGGCCGCCATCATCGTGGATAAGCTAAAGTTGGCGCTGACGAGACACCTGAAACGGGAGGTCGAATTGCAAAGCACCGTTATGCGCGCGCAAGTTTTGCAAAGCCTCTCGGAGGGCCATGACCCGGAATGCCCCACCTGCCTACAGATCGTTTCCGACGAAGCACAGACCAAGATTCGCGCCCATCTTCCCAATGCAGATGCGGGAACAGAGGATGATCGAAACAGGGAGCTTGCAAGTGTACGACGTCAGATTGATGCGATTAACGCCCAGCTCGAAAACACCAATCCGGAGGTGCTTCGCTTGTTGTGGACTGATTTTGAAGCCCATCGGCGCAGCATATACACAAAACGCGGTGAGATTGAGGAGATTAAGAAGAAACTGAGTGGCGATTCAGAAGGTGAAATCAAAGGCCTTCAAAGAGAGTACGAGTCAAATGTCCGTCAGACCGCAGCCCTCGAGAAAGGTATAGCTGAGACCAATGATAAGCTCCTTGAGAATGCTGGTTATCGCGAAAAATTGCAAAAGCGCTTAGACAAGCTTGCAGGAAGCGAGATGGACCTTGAAAGACGTAGGCGTGATCTTGCGAACACGCTATATGACATGTTCAACGAAAGTGTCGGTGTCTACCGGGAACAGCTTCGTCGTCGAATTGAGGCCGATGCCAGCAGTTATTTCAAGCGGCTGACGACGGAAGAGGACTACGCGGGTCTAAGAATTAACGATACATACGGCCTTACCATCATGCACCGCGACGGAAGCGATATACCGATGCGATCTGCTGGTGCAGAGCATGTAGTGGCACTCTCTCTGGTAGCCGCTCTTCAGAACAACGCCCAATTGCGCGGACCTATCGTGGTGGACTCTCCGTTTGGCCGATTAGATGGAGGCCACAGAGCTCGCATTGTAGAGACGCTCCCGGAGATGGCCGACCAAGTTATCCTACTCGTATATGAGGAAGAATTGCCGCCGGCGCGAGCGCGCGAGGCATTAAAGGGACGCCTCAAATCAGAATGGACACTCGAACGAAAAACAGCCCGTCACACCGAACTTGCAGAGAGATAAGGAGGCAAAAATGGTTAACCAGAAAGCGGCAGATAAAAAGACGGTTGGCATTACTTCTGGCAACGAGAGCATTCTTACCGCACTCGTGTCGGAAGGTCTGTTTGCGTCCGAAATCGATGCGGCTAAATTTGCTATGGCGTATGCAATTGATTTGGAAATAACCCGCGGCACGACAGAAGGAGCGGGCACTAAGTGGAATGTCGGCAGCGTCGATAGCGATGGTACGATGAAGGCCATTATTCAGGCCTTGTACCCCGAGGAAGCACAGCCGTATCGCTTGATTGAGCATCTCATGAATGAGGGGTTGGGCCGACTGAAATCCGAAGAAGGTTTGCCACCCGATGTAGCGGGCATACTGTTTGAAGAGAACTCAGAAGGAGAAAATCAAGATAGCCCGTCTTAGTAAGAACACTCTTATCTCTAAAGCAACAGACGCGTTGGCAGAGGGTGGTTGGTCAGTTGAAATGCTGACTGAGGATGGCACCCATCCCGCAAGATTTATCATGAGCCAGGATGGGGTGAACCATGTTGTAAAACTCTATGTCTGGAATCTTTCGCATGGCGGCAAGAGCAGATCGCAAGACGAATATCGCATTCAAATCACTGGCGTCGAAACGTTCGAGCCCGAACAAAACGGGCGAACTCTTCTGCTTGGTTGGAGTGAAGACTTTAATGTATTTGCTGGGTTCGACGTTCAGCGTCGTTTGGGAAAAATGGGAGCTTCTCCATCGATTCAGATCACAGCAAAAACATTGCAGGCAGCTGTTGAGAGCGGCGCTTCCTTACAAGACAAGACGAAGAACGAATTTGCGGCTGCGCTTACACCGGAAAAACTTGGACGATATGCCCAGCACCTAAGCACAGCGCATCAAGGCGATTTGGGTCCCGTCTTGGCAAGCGAAGAGGATCCCGCATCCGATCCACTCGCATCCGAAATATCTCGAATTGGATCTGACGCTATAGGTTTCAATCTCGCAGCCAGCAAGGAACCCGATCTACGATCAGAGATACTTGCAGGCGTGGCAGATCTGCTGGCTGCTCTTGATCTTGATGGGCAGCAGGCTCCTGCACAAATCGGGCACAACAGTCCACCGGGGCCAGTCGAAGATCCGGACGTTGCTGTCGCGGAAGTCGAAGCCGCTGCCACAAAGATCAAGGTTGAACTTGAGGCGGAAGAGCCAGATGTGCGGCAAGTAGCGGCATCTGGATCTTTTCTCGCATGGATGGGCAAAATTCTTCGGGTCGTGCGGGCTGAAGTCGGGCAAACGATTGATAAGGGCAAGGATATTGCTCGAGAGTATGCCGTGAAGGCGGTTGTCGGCACAGTGGGAACAAGCGCTGTGCTTTACAAAGGTGAAATCGTTGAAGGACTGCGACGAGTCGGAGCGACTATATTACAGTGGCTCCAGCAGATCTCGGTTTTTTGATCCGCATTGACGGGCAAGACCTACTTATGTCGAGAAAATAGCAATAGAAACAGAGTGGACAATGCTAGTGAATTCGGCTGAGTTGAGAGATACTTACTTGGAACTCATGAAGCGTGAAAAGCCGGAACAGGTGGTGGCGTGGTCAAGGACGGCAATTACAACCGGCCGCAAAATTGGCCCCACGACAGTGACGGAACAACGCTTAAGGAACTTCGTTGATTTAGAATCCCGTCTGTTGCCTAGCAAGATTTGGTCAAATAGTTGAACCTTTCCACAGACATCCCATCTCGCAGCATTTCCGAGATTCTGAGAACAAAGGCACGAAATGCTCTTTCGAACGCTCTTGATGCGCATCGGAAGGAACTTTCAACCTACGAAAGCCTAAAGAACCTCGGAGAAGTCATTGGGACCGAATACGGTGACCGAGTACTTTTTGAGCTCATCCAGAATGCGCACGACGCTCACAAAATTGGTGAGGATGGTGCGATCACCATCAAGTTTGTCAAAATATCGGAAACCGCAGGTTACCTTTATGTGGCCAACCGAGGGCGTGGTTTCAAAGAGCGTGATGTAAATGCCATCATGAACCTGGCGACCAGCGGAAAAGAGATCGGCGAGGGGATTGGCAACAAGGGACTCGGCTT
The DNA here is from genome assembly GCF_947503465.1 of uncultured Tateyamaria sp. Taxonomy (NCBI): domain Bacteria; kingdom Pseudomonadati; phylum Pseudomonadota; class Alphaproteobacteria; order Rhodobacterales; family Roseobacteraceae; genus Tateyamaria; species uncultured Tateyamaria sp. Next base: position 94,818 of record NZ_CANNDN010000005.1, read on the forward strand.
TCGCAGTATCGAAGCGATCACTGACGATGTACGTATCTACTCACGATCGCAGGAACGGACGACTAAATCGTTCGATGGGTTCTGTTTCCGATTTTCTCAACCAAGTGAGATACGTGACATCATTCTTTCCGAGCTTCTCGATCAAGATGTTCGGGAAGATGAAGCAGATCGGATCTCGCAGACAATCCCTCGATACCTGGTACCGCAGCCGCTAGATGAAATCCCTCCCGAGGTCGAACGCTTCGCGTCTGCCGGTTTTGCGACGGTTGTAGTTGCTCCTCTGCGATCCTCGTCAGCGGTGGCTCTGGTGGGAAAACAAGTTGACGAGATCGCAAACTTCGAACATCCGCTTCTCCTTTTTCTCGATCGTATCGGGGAAGTCCGCATAGACGTTGAAATCGATGGTAAAAGAACAAGTAGCCGTCGCCTGACCAGACGCGAGAAATCTCTGCGGGAGGGGGGGCGCCCAGGGAGCCCTAGGATCTCCGAGATTGACGTTGGAGAGCGGCGTCGCTTCCTCCTGGTACAGCAGGAGGTCGACAAGGAACGGGTCCTTGATGCCGTTAGGGAAAGCATCGACCGAGCCCCCGCTTTGAAGCGTTGGTTGGACTGGAAGGGACAACCATCTGTTTCGGTCGCAGTAGGGATAACCACCGCGGCCGTTTTGAACGGACAACTTTACAACTTTTTACCAATGGCAAGCGAAGCTGGATCGCCCCTCGTGGGCCACATTGACGCCCCGTTTTTTGCAGACATCGACCGACGCAATACCGAGTTGGATCTTCCGCTTAACATTATCCTAATGGAGGCTGTTGCAGAGACCTGCCTTTCCGGGGCTCTCGCCGCCGTACATGAGCAACTAGATGTTCCCGGTCGGAGTGTCTTTGATCTGATCGCGTGGACCGGAAGTGCCGCAAAGAAACTGGATGGCGCGATCCGGGTTGCGGAATCGCAATTAAAAGACATTCGCCTTGTTCCAATCATTCCGACCAAGGACGGCGAAAGATGGTCCACGATCAATGACGTTACCATCTGGCCCGAGGTCAATTTCGCGTTGCTGAAACCGCGCGAGATTGTGAAGCATATTGGCATAAACCTAACTTCGAGCGACTTGGATAGCGAGCGCCTTGAGCGTCTTCGCGAAATGGCGGGTCGCTGCTGGGGCCGCTATGGCTGGCAGTATTCCCGCCTCCCTTCGCCCGACGAGATCCCCGAGTGGTCGGCGATTTTTGCGAGAACGCTCGTCGACCGGGGGGCAAAGCCAGCAACATGGTCGAAATTCTATAAGGATCTGGCCACCCTCTGCGAGGCTTCAGAGGTTGACTTGGATTGTCTGGACGGCGTCGAAGTCCTGATCGACCGGTCGGGGAAGCTGCGCTCGGCGGGTGGACATGATGCGGACGGTCGGCACGGTCTCTACGTTCGCAGCGAAAGCGAGATCGGCAAGCGCAGGAAAGGTGGCATTCCATTGCCGCCGCCGTCCTTGACCAGAGGGTATCGTTTTTTCGATGAGAAGATCGGTCTGTCCGACGAAGTGCTGAAAGCTTTCGCCGACGCAGGGCTCATTCGGAAGTTTGATCCAATCGAAGCGCTGTCCGGTCTCGGCTCCGCGCTTGGTAAGGCACCTAGTGACAAGAGACGCGTGGAAGCGCTCGATTGGGCGTTTCGCGTCTGGGATGCGGCGGGAAAGAGCGCGGAAGCTGCGATAAAGAGTGCCGACCTACACGTGCCCACGCTTGGAGGCTGGATGCGAGCCGACAACGCCGTGTTTTCGGGAACGTGGACCGAAGCCGGAAGACGTCTGGAAGCCTATCTCAGCGACGCCTCCGCATATTCGGAGGACTGCGAGCGGGCGAGGAAACATCTTCTAAAGCCTTTGGACGAATGGGAAACCCGGATCGACGCTGGCGCTCGAAAATGGGTGACGTTTCTGGAAGTGATTGAGGTAGCCGATGGCCTGAAGCCCATTGCGGCTAGAATTCGACGGAGAGGCTCGCCTTCGGGATACTGGGACAACCTGCTGCGTCGCGGAGACCTAAAGAACGGCCTCGGCGAGGCTTGGATAAGGCACGCGGGCACTACCACCTTTCATCATCCTAATACGGACGATTACGCGCTCAAGGGCGAGTTCTGGCGGATGCCGGGGCAGAACGAACATGACGAGCTGCCTGAGCATTTGCGCGAAGCATTCTATGAATTGCTTGTCCAACACCTCTCGTTTTATGGCCGAAAGTTCCTTTCTGCGCGAATTGGACGTTACGATCGTGCACAGCGTGACTGGGACGAACGTCGCGTTGTCACACCGATAGGCGCGTTCCTGCGATCCGAGGCGTGGCTGCAGGGCGACCTGCGCGGTGAACGCATATTCCTTTCAACAAACCAGTGTTGGGCATCAAGGACGAAAAGACCAGGAGTTCCGGCATTTGTTCCGCGTCTTTCCGACGACGCTAGAGTGCTTGTCGAGAGAGAGGAGATCGCCAAGATCTCATTTGGCGATGCGCTTGGACTTCTGGACTGGGCCAGTCCTGAGACGGCGCCGCTGCGCCTCGCCGCTCTGGCGAACTCTGCCAGAAACCTTCAGTCGGGTGATGTGGCGACCTTTCGACGCCAACACGGCCGGGCTTGGGGGGAACTGGCCGAGAGCGGTGCAGCGTTGCCATCTGACCTTCCGCTGGCGGCTTATCGTTTCGGAAACCTAGCGTACATCGAGGGCGACAAGGCTGAGTCGATCGAGGTGATCCTTGTCGACAACGCACAAAGCTTTGAGGCGCGGGCCCTTTCCGCCGCCGGCCTTGCCATACTTGAAGTGGGGGACGCCGACCTCGATATCATCGTGGAGAGCCTCAAACACATCAATGGCTATTCGCCCAGTAAGCTGGACCGAGCCTCCGTCCGGTTGCTTGTGGATGGTTCGGTGTTCGTTCCAAGGAACGATGACGACCATCTGGTATCACAGGGCCTAGACTGGCTTCCAGAAGTCGCGGTGATCGCCAACGAGGTTGTGGGCGAGAACCTTGAGCGACGGATTCAGCATGCCACTCTCGACAAGGGGATCCGAGCGATTAGGCTTCGGAGGTGCAGTTCAATTTCACTGCAGGTGGCTGACCAGGAGGTGACGGGCGGTGGCCGCATGGACTGGTACGCCTTCCGGGACGATGCCAGCCCGACGCTTATCCTGACGCACGGCGTATCTCTCGATTGGCCACGCTTGGCGAAGGGTCTTGCTTCTGAGATATCCAAGCTTACCGACACGCGACTTCGCTCCCTAGAGTTGGTGCTTCTCCGCTTGGCGGTCGGACGCCCCGAAGGCATTCTCGAACGCCCCTCGGACGCGGAACTCGCCACTGCGCTTGGTTGTGATATCGGAATTGTCGAAGATATGCGCGCGGGGATGCGGACCGATCTGGCCCACGTCCTTTACCTTGTGGTCCCGGTTGTCGCATACTTCGAAGGTGCCGAACTCGCGCGCGCCCTTGGCGAAGCCGCAGAGAATGCGGGGGCGGAATTCAGCCTGCGGGGTTGGCTAGAGACGCATCTTTCGGAAAACTCCCCGCGCACCGGCGACCTGCTCGCCGCCTGCGAGGAAAGTCCCGACCGGCGTTCGATTTCGGCGACGCTGGGGCTTGACTACGGAAAATTCAACCGGGTTCTTCAGTCTCTCGGTGAAGATGCCCTATCTAGCGAAGCAGAATTGCGGGCCACCTTCGAAGCGTACCTGCGCGAGTTGGCGCCAGGGCTCCGAGACCGGCTTAGATGCCTGCATATTGAGGATTACCGGCAAGGACGCGAGCTTTCCACCTACCTTTCAAGGCGCGAGCTTCAATTCATCCCGTTTGATCCGAGTTGGGTCCTAGATTGCGAAACGCTCGACCGTCAGACGGTTGTCACGCATGTGGAGCGGTCCTTCGCTGATGCGCTGGGAGAAATCCCGGAAGCGGATCTTCCGGCCTTCGAGAAGATGATTAGCGAGAACAGAAAAGTGGTCCGCGCCTTTGCAAGCGAGGCCAAATCCATATTAGGGGCGTGGACCCGAAAGAACCATCCCGATCTACCAGAGATCTGGGAACGAGGTGAGGCACAAGATGTCGTGCGCCTGGTGGAGAATGCAGGCTTCCTTGACTTCGAGGTGATCAAACAGGACCAAGTGGCTGGTCTCTGCGAGCGGGCGGGCATCTGGCCCAAGGAAATGCCCGCACGGATTGATCCGGAAGGTCTCGGGCTTGACGAAGGCGCTGTGCGCGAAGAGCAGGAGCGGAAGGCCAGAGAGCAGCAAGAACTTGATCGTCGGAAGCGCATCATCGAATTCGCTGGACAGGATCTTGATCCAGATGAACCGTCGTTTGCTGTAGCAATGCAAAACATTGCCGAGGCCGCGATCGAGTCTGACGATAGCTGGTTCGCAAGGAGTCGGCAGCGCACTAGGCTGGTGCCGTTTGATGAGACGTCGAGATCGGACTCCGGTGGTGGCAACGGCGGGGGAGGTAAGCGGGGGCAGCGGGTCGCACGCCTGACCGAAACGCAGAAGGTCGCAATGGGCGTCGCCAGTGAATGGTTGGCCTTTCAGTACCTCAAGCGACGGTTTCCCGGCGCCGTCGGCGAGAGTTCGTGGATATCGGAGAATAGAACGAGGTTCTTTGGCGGCAGCGAAGGTGACGATTCAGCTGGCTACGACTTTCTTGTGCAGACACCAACAGTCGACTGGATGTTTGAAGTCAAGTCTACCCTTGAGGATGGATGCGAATTCGAACTGACCTCGAACGAACTTCGCGTCGCCAGCTCCGCATCGCGCACCGGTCGCAGACGATATCGCATTCTCTATGTTCCGCATGTCTTTTCGCCTGAGAAGTGGTGTGTCTTTGAGCTTCCCAACCCAATGGACAAAGAAACACAGGCGCAGTTTTCCGTCGTTGGCCGCGGCTCGCTTAGGCTGCGCTTTGAGCGCCGGTAGGCCGGTAGGGTGTGGTGGCAGAGATCACACTCACCTCTACGGGCATTGACGAAGACCTTTTAATTGAGACGACGCATGTTGAACTGAACTCAATTGAGGTGCTTAGCCAGTTCACCGTAGGTGGTTCATCGCCACGAATTCGGGGCTTTCGGCGGTAACGATAATGGCCCGCCATTATCGTCCCACGCAGAAATTGAGCCGCTGAGGGCGCACTTAAGCAAACCCTCCGCCTTAGGCTTTGAGGTTTGCTCGCGGGAAGGGGCCGGTCTCGCACTGGGCGATTGACAGGGCAGGGGACCTGTGGGCTGACGCCCGCTCACCCCAACCTTGACAGTTTCCAAATCCTGTTGGTCCGCCTGCCATCCCGGCAGGTCCGAGAAAACCGGCAAGCGCCGCCGCTGGCGTCGG